>JAOPWG010000427.1 GCA_025965775.1 Modestobacter sp.
CGGGCGCCGGCCGCAGCCGCGGGCGCTCCGGCCGCTGACGCCGCACCGCCACTGATCACCCGGGCCGGTGGTCGCCCCCTCGCGGAGGCGACCACCGGCCCGCTGTGATCCCCGGAGTTCGGACGGCGCCCTGGCGGGCAGGGGCCAGCGCGAGAAGACTGCAGTTGAGCACTGCACCATCCCGTCATCCGAGCGAGGTCCTCATGCGCCTGCCCATCACCCCCAGCGAGATCGCCCCCCGCATCGCCACCGGCGCCTTCATCCTCCACTCCGGCCTGAGCAAGCGGCAGGCCGACGAGGCCACCGCCGGGGGCTTGCACGGCTTCGCCAGCGGCGCCTACCCGTTCTTCAAGAAGGTCCCGCCGACCACCTTCGCCAAGGTGCTGTCCACGTCGGAGATCCTGGTCGGGGCGGCGCTGCTCACCCCGTTCGTGCCGACCGCGGTGGCCGGTGCCGCACTGACCGGCTTCGCCGCCGGCCTCGTCGGCCTCTACCTGCGCACCCCGGGCATGACCAAGCCGGGCAGGAGCGTCGCGCCGACCCAGGAGGGTCTGCCGCTCTCCAAGGACGTGTGGCTGCTCGGCATCGGTATCGGCCTGCTCACCAGCGGGCTCATCGACCGGGGCGGCCCCACCCGGGCCGCCGGGCTGTCCCGCGGCAACCGCACCTCCGCCAAGAAGGCGGCCCGGAAGACCGGCAGGAAGCCCGCCGAGCATGGGCGGACATCCGCCCAGCAGGCCGCTGCGACCGCCGCCAAGGCGGCGGCCAAGGTGCGCCAGGCCGTCAGCGTCTGAACTCAGGCACCGCCGCCGGACCGGCGACGTCGCCCCGGCCGGCTCCGGTCGGCGATGGCCGTGGCGCCGCCGAGTTCCCGCAGCAGCCGGACGACGTCGTCCGGATGGGTCTGCACGGTCATGTGGGCGGCGCCGGGCAGCTCGACCAGCCGACCCTGGGGAGCGCAGCCGGCCAGGTGCCGGGCCCAGTCGTGCGGGCACAGCGCGTCGTGCGTCCCGCGGACGACGAGCACCGGCACCCCGACCCGCCGCAGCCGCTCGTCGATCGGGTCCGGCGCGGTCCGTCGCCACAGCGCGACCATGGCCCGCGGACCCACCCGCAGCCACTGGGCCAGGACGAGCGGCACCTGCCACCACGGCTCGTGCACCGCCGTCTGCAACCAGCGCACCGCCAGCACACCCACCCGCCGCATCGGCGGGTCGGTCGTCGGCCCCAGCAGCAACAGCCCGGCCACCCGCCCGTCCCGCGCCGCGGCGGCAACCACGACCGGGCAGCTCTGCGAGTGGCCGACCAGCAGCACCGGGCCCGGCGGGAGCCGGCCGGCCAGCAGCCGGGCGAGGTCGTCGGTCGAGGGGACGGGTTCCCGGCGTCCCATCCCGGGTAGACGGACGACGTCGGCCCGGATGCGGCCACGCAGCCGTGCCATGGACCGCTGGTCGAGCCCCAGACCAGGGACGAGGACCACGCCGGGAACACCCGGGCGCGCGCCGATGCTGACCACTACAGAGACCGGCCCGGCGGCCGTGGCCACGCCCACCGACGTGGGGTGCCCGCAGGAACCGGGGGCGCAATGGGAGGATCAGTCATCATGACGACATCAGGAGGCACCGTGAGCACCGGCCAGACCACCGGAGGACGACCCCGGGTGGTCATCGTGGGCTCCGGCTTCGGCGGGCTGTTCGCCGCCCAGCGGCTGCGCAAGGCCCCCGTCGACGTCACCTTGGTCGCCAAGACCACCCATCACCTCTTCCAGCCGCTGCTCTACCAGGTCGCGACCGGCATTCTGTCCCAGGGTGAGATCGCGCCCGCCACGCGGGAGATCCTGCGGGACCAGGAGAACACCCGGGTCGTGCTCGGTGAGGTCTCCGACATCGACCTGGCGGCCCGGACCGTCACCTCCACGGTGCTGGGCCGCACCACCGTGCACCCCTACGACGAGCTGATCGTCGCCGCCGGCGCCGGTCAGTCCTACTTCGGCAACGACCGGTTCGCCGAGTTCGCGCCGGGCATGAAGAGCATCGACGACGCACTGGAGCTCCGCGGCCGCATCTTCGGCGCCTTCGAGCTGGCGGAGCTGGCCACCGACCCCGCCGAGATCGACCGGCTGCTGACCTTCGTCGTCGTCGGCGCCGGCCCCACCGGGGTGGAGATGGCCGGGCAGATCGCCGAGCTGGCCCGGCGCACCCTGCACCGCGACTTCACCACCATCGACCCCAGCTCCGCCCGGGTCATCCTGCTCGACGCCGCCCCCCAGGTGCTGCCGCCCTTCGGCCCGCTGGGCCAGAAGGCGCACAAGCGGCTCAACGAGATCGGCATCGAGGTCCAGCTCGGCGCCATGGTCACCGACGTCGACGCCGACGGCATCGTGGTCAAGGACGGCGACGGACACCAGCGCCGGATCCCCGCGGCCACCAAGATCTGGGCCGCCGGCGTCCAGGCCAGCCCCCTGGGGAAGCAGCTGGGCGACCAGTCCGGTGCCGCCGTCGACCGCGCCGGGCGGATCTCCGTGCAGTCGGACCTGACGCTGCCGGGTCACCCGGAGGTGCACGTCGTCGGCGACATGATCAGCCTCAACCGGCTGCCCGGCGTCGCCCAGGTCGCCATCCAGGGCGGCCGGTTCGCCGCCGATGCGATCATGGCCCGTCTCGCCGGCCGGTCCACCGCACCCGAGTTCCACTACCGCGACAAGGGCAGCATGGCGACGATCTCGCGGTTCTCCGCGGTCGCCCAGATCGGCAAGCTCCGGCTCTCCGGGTTCATCGCCTGGATGATGTGGCTGGTCGTGCACCTGGCCTACATCGTCGGCTTCCGCAGCCGGGTCACCACCGTGCTGCACTGGATGGTCAGCTTCCTCGGCCGCGGCCGGTCCGAGCGGGTCGCCACCCAGCAGCAGGTCTACGGCCGGCTGGCCCTGGAGAAGCTCGGTCCGGACTTCGAGGTGTCCAAGACCGGCGGCCCGGGCCGCCTCGGCCTCCCGGCCGACGTGGGCGGTCGCAAGTCCGCCTGACCGGCACCTGCAGACGACACCGGCCCGGCCCCCGCATCGCGGGAGCCGGGCCGGTGTCGCGTCAGCCGGTCAGAACGGGTAGGCCGGCCGGTCCCCGCGCAGGGTGACCCGCGCGACCGTTCTGTCAGGGACGTGCCCCACTGCCCAGACACCCTTCCGTGCAGCGGAAGGAGATTCGGCGACGGGCGCCCTGGTGCCTACCGTCGAGCAGCACACGTCGGCAGCGCCGCCCGACACGGAGGCCCGCATGTCCATGCCATCCCGCACGGCTCCGGCCGTCTCCCGTACCGGCAGCTGGGTCGCGGCCCTCTGCTGGACCGCCGTCCTCCTCGACGGCTTCGACCTGGTGGTCGTGGGCACGGTCGTGCCCACCCTGCGCACCCCGCAGGAGTGGGCGCTCACCGAAGGGGGCGCCACGTTCGTGGTGACCATCGGCCTGGTCGGCATGACGATCGGTGCGCTGACCATCGGCGCCCTCACCGACGTGCTGGGCCGGCGCGCGGCGCTCATCGCCGCGGTGACCTCGTTCTCGGTGTTCACCATGCTGTGCGCGCTGGCACCCGACGCCGGGGTGTTCGGGCTGTTGCGCTTCCTCGCCGGGCTCGGCCTGGGCGGCTGCCTGCCGACGGCGATCGCGATGGTCAACGAGTTCACCCGCCGGGCCAGCGGCCGGGCGACCACCACGATGATGACCGGCTACCACGTGGGCGCGGTGATCACCTCGGCGCTGGCGATCGTCGTCCTGGAGCACACGAGCTGGCGCTGGATGTTCGTCATCGGCGGCCTGCCGGCGGTCGTGCTGATCCCGCTGATGGTCAAGAACCTGCCCGAGTCCCCGGCCTTCCTGCTCGCCCACGGCCGCCGCGACGAGGCCGAGCGGATCGCCGCACAGCACGGCCTGGACCTGGAGGCCGCTCCGACGCTGCCCACCGGCACGAAGGCGTCGATCGCCACGCTGTTCACCGGCGGGCGGCTGCGCACGACGCTGGCCCTGGGCGTCACCTCGTTCATGGGGCTGCTGCTGGTCTACGGCCTCAACGGCTGGTTGCCCACGATCATGCGCGAGGCCCACTACGACCTCGGGGCGGCGCTCGCCTTCCTGCTCGTGCTCAACCTCGGCGCGATCGCCGGGCTGTTGCTGGCCGGCCGGGTGGCCCAGCGCACCGGCTCCCGGTCGGCCGGGATCGTCTGGTTCGCCGCGGGCGCGGTCTTCCTGGCGCTCCTGTCGGTCAGGCTGCCGATCGCCGGCATCTACGTCATGGTCTTCCTCACCGGGTGCTTCGTCTTCAGCGCCCAGGTGCTCGTCTACGCGTTCACCAGCGCCAACCACCCGCCGCAGGTGCGCGCGACGGCGCTGGGCTGGGCGGCCGGGGTCGGCCGGGTCGGGGCCATCACCGGACCGCTCATCGGCGGGGCACTGCTGTCGGCCGGCATCGCCTTCCCGTGGGGCTTCTACGTCTTCGCAGTCGTCGGTGCCCTCGGCGCCCTGGCGCTGGCGGTCACCCGGGTGTCACGGGAGCGCGCCGTCGCCTGACCGGTCTCACCGGTGCTGACGCCGGCTGCCGCCGTGCCAGTCCTCTTCCACGCCGACCGTCTCGGCCGGGACGCCGAAGGACGGCAGCTGCGGCCGTTCCCGCAAGCTGCGCTTCAGCTCGGCGAACCCGGGGAACCCGGCGAGCGCGACGACGTGGTCCCAGAGCTCGGCCGCGTCCTCCTCGGACGGCATCCGGCTGATGACCGGACCGAAGAAGGCCACCCCGGCCGGGGGCTGGAAGTGCAGGATCGGAGTGCCGACGTCCTTTCCGGTGAGCGCCAGCGCCTCGTCGGTCTCTGCCTGCACCTGCGCGTCCCACGACGGGTCGTCCAGGGCCGCGGCGAGGTCGGTCGGCAGGCCGGCGGCGGCCAGGGCGGGCTCCACGAACTCGCGCGTCCCGCGCCGCTCGCGGTCCGCCGCGTCGTCCCCGCCCGGTGCGGCCTCGAAGACCCGTTCCCCGAGCGCCTCGTAGAGGGCGGCGACCGCCTGGTGACCGTGCCCGGCCCGCGCGGCGGCGGCCACCCGCAGCAGTCGCAGGCCCGCGGTGTGGCCGGCCTCGTACTCGGGGGGGAACTGGGCGCCGTAGTCGACGTGGGCGTTGAGCAGCCGCAAGGAGATGAACCGCCACTCGACGGTGTACCGGCGCTGGGCACTGACGACCCGGACCCACTTGCTCGTCATCCAGGCGAACGGGCACACCGGGTCGAAGTAGAAGTGCAGGTCGGCGCTCACCCGTTGACGGTAGACCCCCTACAGGTGCCGGCAGGGGGTGCCGATGACCTTTCGACATGGACGCGGGGATGATGGGCCGGGGCAGATCGGCCGGCGTGCGGCTGCTGGTGCTGCTGCACGCCCTCGGCGGGCTGTTCTGCCTGATCGGGGCGGCGTGGCCGATGTCGCCTGACACCCCGGTCGGGCTCGCCTGGGCGCTGGGCATCACCGGCCTGGTGGTGGCCGCGGTGCTGTGGGCCGTCGGTGACCGCTCCCCCGTCGTCCCGCACGTGGCGCTGGGCCTGCTGACGCTGCTGGTGGCGCTGCTGGCCAGCCGATCGGCCACCGCGGCCGGCATCGTCGGGCTGGGCCCGGTGCTCATCGCCCTCGGCCTCTACGCCGCGCACTTCTTCTCCCGGACCGCCGCCCGGGCGCACATGGGCGCAGCCGCCGTCCTGGTCAGCCTCGGCGCCCTCGTCGCGGAACCGGCCGGCTTCCTGCTGCCGTGGGTGATCGCCGTGGTCACCGCCGGCGCGCTCACCGAGGCGCAGGGTCGGCTGACCGCGCGGCTGCGCGAGGCCGCCTCGACCGACCCGCTCACCGGACTGGCCAACCGCCGGGCGTGGACGGCGGAGGCGGACCGCAGCCTGGCCCGGGCGCGCCGCGCCGGCGTACCGGTCACCATCGCGATCCTCGACCTCGACGACTTCAAGGCGGTCAACGACCGCGACGGGCACGGTGCCGGCGACGCCCTGCTCCGCCAGTTGACCGCCGAGTGGTCGCAACGGCTGCGGGCCTCGGACCTGCTGGGCCGGCACGGCGGTGACGAGTTCGTGCTCTGTCTGCCCGACACCGACCTCGACGGCGCCCAGGAGGTGCTCGACCGGCTGGCCGAGGGCGCCCCGGCGTCCTGGTCGGTCGGCGCAGCGATGGCCGCCGAGGGTGACACGCTCAGCGCGCTCCTGCAGCGCGCCGACACCGAGCTGTACCTGGACAAGCGCCGCCGCCGGTCGCCGGGCCCCCTCCCCTCCTGACTCAGACGCGCTCGAGCGAGGCGCGCAGTTGCTCGACGCGGGCCTGCGCCCGGTCCCGGATCGCGGCCGCAGTCTGCGCGCGCCGCGCGGCCGCCTCGGATCGCCGCTGCGCTTCCTGCAACTCGGTCCCGGCCGCCCGGACCCGCTGCTGGGTGCGGCGCAGCTCCTCCTCCAGCTCGGCCACCCGGGCGCGGAGCTCCTCCTCCGCCGCCCGGGCCCCGGTGACCCGCTGCTCGGCCTTCCCGGCCGCGGCCGCGGTGTCCCGGGCGACGCCGGCGGCCTCCGCGGCGTCCTGTTCTGCCTGGGCCAGCTCCCGGCGGCGCTGCTCCTCCGCCTCGCGCCGGCGCTGCTCCCGCGCCGCCCGCTCCCGCGCCGCCCGCTCCCGCGCCGCACGGTCCTCCTGCTCCTGCCCGGCTCCCGGCCGCTTCGACGGGGCACGGGCCCGGGCGCCGGTGGAGGCGCGGGACGCGGCCGGCGGCGGCGTCCGCCCGCCGGCGCGGACCGGGGTGGCGACCGCGC
>JAOPWG010000506.1 GCA_025965775.1 Modestobacter sp.
GTCTTCCCGTTGAGCGCGTCGACGGTCTTGCCGCCGATGAAGAGCCCGAACTCCTCGAGCTCGGTGGAGGTGGCGGACGTCATCGACCTCTCCTCTGGTTGGTGTGGTGCAGGTCATGCGGTCACCGTCGACGTTAGGCAGCTCACCGCCGGCGGACCATCCGATCGCTGCCGACGTCTGGCCGCAGAGCGCGGCCGGACGGCGGGCCCCTAGACCTGCGGCTCGAGGCCGCGCAGCGCCGACGAGGTGCGGACCGCGGCGGCCAGCTCGGCCAGCGCCCGGCCGTGGCTGCCGGCCAGCTCGCGGACCGGCTCGGTCAGCGCACCGCCGTCGACGTAACCGGAGTGGTCCAGGTAGAGGCCGGGGCTGAGGACCTGGGCGGCGAAGAAGCCGGCGAGCACCGACCGCAACGAGTCCACGGCGAGGTAGTGGTGCGGCGTGGCGCCGGTGAGCACCACCGCGGCGGCGGTGCCCCGCAGCGGCGCGGTCGCCTCGCCGTACCTGCCGCGCTCGGTGGCCTCCAGCAGCTGCTTGAGCAGGCTGGAGTAGGTCGCCCGGTAGACCGGGCTGCCGAACACCACGGCGTCGGCGTCGGCCACCGCCTGCAGCACCTCGGCCCGGTCGTGCTCGACCAGGGCGAGCTGGGTGGTGGTGGCTCCTGCCTCGCGCGCGCCGTCGAGCACGGCGGCGACGGCCAGGGCGGTCCGGGCGCTGCCCTGCGGGCTGGCGACCAGGCCCAGCACGGTCACGGGGGTCTCGGTCATGGTGGGCTCCTCGGGTGGTCAGGCGGGGACGAACGGGCCGCGCGGGGCATTGCGCCCGCCGGCACGGGACAGCGAGCTGGGCAGGTCGTGGCCGACCGCCTCCCGGGTGACCGTGGCCGCCCGGAGGACGGCGTCCAGGTCGATGCCGGTGTCGACCCCGGCGTCGGTCAGCCAGTAGACGAGCTCCTCGGTGGCGATGTTGCCGCTGGCGCCGGGAGCGAACGGGCACCCACCGAGGCCGCCGACGGAGGCGTCGAACTGGGTGACCCCCGCCAGGGCGGCAGCCAGCGCGTTGGCCTGGCCGGTGCCCCGGGTGTCGTGGAAGTGCGCGCCCAGCGGCAGCCCCGGCGCGGCATCCCGGACGGCGTCGAGCAGCTCGACGGTGCGCCGGGGGGTGACGGTGCCGATCGTGTCGCCCAGGCACAGCTGGTCGGCGCCCTGCACGACACTGGACCGGACCACGTCCAGCACCCGGGACGGATCGGTCCGTCCGTCGAAGGGGCAGTCCCAGGCCGTGGCGATGATGACCTCGAGCGAACCGCCGGCGCCGTGGGCCAGCGCGGCGATGTCCGACACGGCCTCGACGGCTTCGCCGGTGGGCCGTCCGGCGTTGGCCCTGCTGTGCGAGTCCGCCGCCGAGATCACGTACTCCAGGTCCGCGATCCCGGCGTCCACCGCGCGCTGCGCACCGCGCAGGTTGGCGACCAGCGCGGAGAACCGCACCCCGGTGAAGCGGTGCAGCTGCGCGGCGAGGGCATCGGCGTCGGCCAGCGCCGGGACGGCCCTGGGTGAGACGAAGCTGGTCACCTCGATCCGCTGCACCCCGGTGGCGACCAGCGCCTCGAGCATCGCCATCTTGCCGGCGAGGGGCACCGGTGCCTCCAGCTGCAGGCCGTCCCGCATGCCCACCTCGCGCACGTCGACCACGGAGGGCAGCACCAACCCGGCCATGCTCAGACCACCCCGGCGGCGGACAGCTCGGCGAGGGCGGCGTCGTCCAGGCCCAGGAGCTCTCCGTAGACCTCGGCGTTGTGGCTGCCCGGTCGCGGCGGCCCGGCCCAGCGCAGGCCGCCCGGGGTGGCCGACAGCTTCGGGGTGATGCCGGGGCCGAGGATGTCGGCCCCGACACCCTCGTCGTGGTGGGCCAGCACCATGCCGCGGGCGCGGAACTGCGGGTCGGCCACGACGTCGGCGACGGTGTTCACCGGGCCGGCGACGACACCCACCTCCTCGAGCAGGTGCTGCACCTCGATGCTGTCGTGCTCCTTGGCCCAGGCCCCGATGAGCGTGTCCAGCTCGTCCTGGTTGCGACCGCGCGCGCCGTGGGTGGCGAAGCGGTCGTCGTCGGCGAGCTCGGGCCGGCCCATCGCGCCGCAGAGCCGGCGGAACAGGGTGTCCTGGTTGGCCGCGATGATGACGAAGCTGCCGTCGGAGGTCTCGTAGGAGTTCGACGGCGCGATGCCCTCCAGCCGCGTGCCACTGGGCTGGCGGATGAGGCCTGCCCGGTCGTAGTCGGGGAGCATCGACTCGGTCAGCGCCAGGCAGGAATCGGTGAGCGCGGTGTCCACCACCTGCCCCGTCCCGGTGCGCTGTCGCGCCACCAGCGCGGACAGGATGCCCTGTGCGGCGAACATGCCGGCCAGCGAGTCGCCCAGCGACAGCGCCATCCGGACCGGGGGCTGTCCCGGGAACCCGGTCACGTAGCGCATGCCCGCCAACGCCTCGGCGACGCTGGCGTACCCGGGACGGTGCGCGGCCGGCCCGGTCTGCCCGTAGCCGGAGACCCGGGCCAGGACCACGCCGGGGTTGACCCGGCTGAGCTGGTCGTAGCCCAGCCCCCATCGC
>JAOPWG010000055.1 GCA_025965775.1 Modestobacter sp.
GGTGGCACCTGCTGCGCCCCGGCCTCCGGTGGACGCGGCTCGTCCTGCGGGTGCAGCCGGACGGCGAGCAGGGCGACGTCGTCCTCGGTGTCGGGCAGGTACATCAGCTCCAGCAGCCGGTCGCACAGCCGCTGAAGGGGCAGGTCGGCGAGCTCGCCGACCACTCGGCACAGCTCGTCGATGCCGGCGTCGAGGTCCCGGTCGCGCCGCTCGACCAGCCCGTCGGTGTAGAGCAGCAGGGTGCCGCCGCGGGCGATCGTGGCGACCCGGTCGGCCCGCGGGGTGGCCGCGTCGACGCCCAGCAGCAGGTCGGGCTGGTGGCCGTCCAACAGGGTCACGTCGCCGTCGGGGTCCACCAGCACCGGGGGCGGGTGCCCGGCCGTCGACCACCGCACCCGGGCGGTGCCGTCCTGCAGCTCGGGGTCGTCCTGCTCCAGCCGGGCCACGAGTGCGGTGGCCATGGTGTCCAGGTCCAGTCCGCGGGCGGCCCGGTCCAGGCCGGTGAGCACCTCCGCCGGGGTGCCACCGGTGTGGTGGCCGATGCCGCGCAGCAGTCCACGCAGCTGGCCCATCGCCGCGGCCGCCCGGCTGTCGTGCCCCACGACGTCACCGATCACCAGCACCGTGCCGCCGTCGGGCTGGACGAAGGCGTCGTACCAGTCCCCGCCGATCTCCGCGCCCGCCGCGGCCGGCACGTAGCGGACGGCGATCTCGCAGTGGTCCGGCGCGGGCGGGGCGGTGAGCAGGCTGCGCTGCAGCGTCTCGGCGAGCTGACGCTGCTGGCCGAACAGGCGGGCCTGCTCCAGCGCCAGCCCGGCGCGGCGGCCCACCTCCAGCGCGGTGTCGATCTCGGCCTGGGTGTGCGGGCCGCGGTCGCTGCCGGTGTACAGACCCAGGACGCCCAGCGTCTGCCCGCGGGCGACCAGCGGCACGGCGAGCCCCGCCGCCGGGTCCAGGGCGGCCAGCGCGGCCCGGGCCGCCGGGTCGGGCAGTGCCCGGGCGATGAACTCCTGATCGAGCGAGCGGAGCACCAGCGGCTGCCCGGTGCGGATGACGACCCGCGCCGCCGCCGCGTCCGACATGCCGGCGACCATGGCCTGCACATAGTGATCCAGCACGGCGCCCCGGGCCGGGTCCCGGTGCCCGGTGGCCATCTCCCGCATCCGGCCGTGCTCGTCGTTCACCAGCACCCAGCACCAGTCGCCCAGCGCGGGGACGACGAGTTCGGCGAGCTGGCCGATCTGCTCGGTGATGTCGAGGGTGCCCGACAGCACCCGGCCGGTCTCGGCGAGCAGCTGGAGGCGGGCGTTGGCTGCGGACATCTCCGCCACCGCCGCATCCCGCTCGGCGTCGGCCTGCAGCCGCGAGACGCTCAGCGCGATCTGCGCGGTCAACGCCTCGAGGACCTCGACGTCGTCGTCGCTGAACGGGTGCTCGGTGTTCCACACCGCCACGAAACTGCCGAGCAGCCGGCCCTCGACCCGCAGCGGCAGGGCGGCGAGTGCCTGGGCGTTGAGCAGCCGCGTCATCTCGGCCATCTTCGGGAAACGGCCGGCAGCCTCCCCGGGACCGGCCAGCAGCACCCGCTCCCCGTGGCGGGCCACCCACTGGGTGGGCAGCAGGTCGTCCAGTGGGATCTCGACGCCGTCAGGGGGGACCTCGACCCCCGCCTCGGTCGCGGCGATCTCGACGATGTCCATCAGCCGGCGGCCCATGTGCAGCCGCAGCGCACCGGAGCCGGGGTCGAGGACGGCGAGGGCTCCGGTCTCGGCGCCCAGCGCCTCTGCGCCGCGCAGGGTGATGTGGGCGAGCTGGTCGATGCGGGTCGCGCTGGACAGGGCGGCGGCGACCTCGGCGATCGCGGTGGTGCGCTGCAGGGAGGACAGCCGGTGCTCGGCCTGGTCGCGCGCGTCGGTGACATCGACCGCGGTGCCGATGACCCGGACGGGTTCGCCGCCCGGACCGGTCACCACCCGGCCACGGGAGACGGTCCACCGCACGCCGCCGCCGGCCCGCAGCACCCGCGACTCCACCAGGTACTCACCGCGCTCGGCCACCGCGACCCGCAGGGCCTCTGCGACCGCCGCGTGGTCGTCGGGGTGGATGTGGTCCATCAGCAGGTCGTCCATCGACTGCAGATCGACGGCGCCGTCGAGCCCGAAGATGGCCGCGCAGCGCTCGTCCCAGTGGACCGTGCCCGTGCGCAGGTCCTGTTCCCAGATGCCGACCGAGCTGGCCTCCAACGCCACCTGCAGCCGGGTCAGCGACGTCCCGACCGCCGACCGTGCGGCAGAGAGCTCCAGCTCGGCGACGACGGAGGCGGCCAGCTGCTCCAGCAGCTCCGCGGCGTCCCCGGACCAGGCCCCCGGCAACGGGTCGTAGACGGCCAGGACGCCGACGACGTGCCCGCTGGCGGCGATCAGCGGGGCCCCGAGGTAGGCCGCCACCTGGCCGGAGGTGACCGCCGGCAGGTGGGCGACCCGGTCGTCCTCGGCCGCGGCCGGCAGGTTCAGGGGCGCAGCGCACCGGACGGTGATCGCCGAGAGGGCGCCGGTGAGCAGCGCCGGCCCGCCCACGACGCCGGCCGGCAGGCCGTACCCGCCGATGACGACGTCGTGGTCGGTGAAGAGCGTGACCTTGGCGTGGTCGGCGCCGACCAGCCGGGCGGCCAGCCCGGAGAGCCGGTCGAAGGCCGCCGGGCCCGGGACCTCCAGCAGCAGCCGGCGGGCCGCGGCGATCCGGTGCGGGTCGCGCAGCGGGTCGTCCGGGGCCGGAGCGGCAGCAGCCAGCGCGGACACGGGCCCCCCTCCGGTCGGCCGGTCACGCGGTCGCATGCCGGGCCGCGTTCATGCTGCCACGCCCGGCCCGCTGCACCGGGGACGTCCCAGGCGCACACCACCTCCCCCTCCCGGGTGAGCACCGGTCGGTGCGGTCAAGCGGCGCCGCGGGCCGACCGATGGGAGGTCATGCTGGACACCCGAGCGACGAGACTGCCGGACTGCCGTCCGCTGCTCGCCGACCCCGATGACCTGACCGTGGTCTTCCAGCCGATCGTCGATCTGGCGTCGGCCGGCATCGCCGGGTACGAGGCGCTCGCGCGCTTCCCCGGCACCGCCGCACCCGATGTCTGGTTCGCCGCCGCGGCCGAGGCCGGGCTCGGCGCGGAGCTGGAGGCGCTGGCGGTCACCCGCGCGCTCGCCGCCCTGCCGGACCTGCCGCCCAACACCTTCCTGACCGTCAACGTCAGCCCGCACCTGCTCGGCACGCCCCCGGTGGCCGCCGCACTGGCGGCACCGGCGACGCTGCGCCG
>JAOPWG010000065.1 GCA_025965775.1 Modestobacter sp.
CGTCCCCCCGGGCGTGGTGCGGGCCGGGGCCCGGGGGCGGTGAGGCCGGGACGCCGGTCCCGGGCGCCGCCCGTGCCAGTACCAACAGGAACAGTGCGGGGATGGGGATCGGCAGTCTCATGGCGCCCTCCCTGGTGCCGGGCCTTCGACGTGGGCATGCCTCTCCTGCGCCGCGACAAACGGGCGCGATGCCGACTCCGAGTGTGCGGAACGCTGTGTGCGGGTCGATCCGGAACGCCGACGCATCCGCCACCAGCGCTGGGTCCGGTGCCGCACATGTGTCAGCCGGGGGAGGACATGCCCCTCCCGATGCGCACCACGACCGCCCCGAGGGCCGGGCGGGCGAGGATGATCACCCCGGCGATCAGTGAGACGACTCCCGCAATGGCCAGCACTCGGCGGCCGGGCACTTCCCGGCGCAGCCGCACCGCGGCGGCGGACTCCAGCACACCGGTGACCACCGCCCAGGCGCCCACCACCAGGATCAGCACCAGGCCGGTGACCGCCGGCCACGACGCCGCGATGACGCCGTGATGACGCCGCGATGACGCCGCCGGGGATCCCGATACCCCCGGCGAGGGACGTAGGACCACCGCCGCCCCGATCGGGTCCGCCGCCGAGGCCGCTGGCGACCATGCCGATCCCGTCCAGCACCGCGTACACCGCGAACACCAGCGCCAGTGCCAGCACCGTCACGCCCGGCCACACCAGCACCAGCTCCCCGAACAGCAGGGCGGGGGCCCGCACCCCCAGCAGGACCGACAGCCGGCGTCCGACGTCAAGCCTCGAAGGGCCGCCCCCCGGCCGCCGCGGTCGTCGACCCGGGCAGTCGGGTCGTCGTTCATGTCAGTCGGTCTCCCCGAGCATCACGGTGTACTCCCCGGGCAGCTGGTCCAGGACGTCCTCGAACTCGTCCCCGGTCACCGCCTCGCGCAGCGTCTGGAACACCGCCCGCACTCCGGCCCGCGCTGCCGCGAAGTCGACGAGGGCACGCTCGGCCACCCGGTTGATGAACACCTCGAGGTCGAACGCCTCGGCCTGCTCGTGCTCCGGCCGCAGCGCCTCCTCGAACCCCGGCGGCAGTTGCACGCTGAGATCCCGCGCCTCGCCCCCACTGATCCGCTGGGAGAGGACCTGCAGCGTGGCCTGGGTGAGATTCTCGGCCATCTCCCCGTCGGTCAGAGCAATCCCGTCCAGGCGACGGGACGCCGGGACACCGGCACGTTCGCGGACGAGTTCGATGAACTGGTCATGGTCCATGCGGTGTCTCCCCTGGGAGTTCCCGACGCCCTGCGTACCCGGCGAGGTGGCCGACGAACGTCGGAGAGCTCCAGCAGTCGGCCCCGGCGGCATCGCCGACGTGCATGGTCCTGGGCCGTCCACGGGTAGGTGAGGACCCGCGGCACGGCAGGACAGGGGGTCTCGCCATGGGTCCGGCACGGCGCTGGTCATGGGTGGTGGTGCTCGTCGTCGGCGGGGCGCTCTTCGAGCTGATCCGGCGGGCGATCGTCGACACCGGCAACCCCAACCTCGTCCCGTCGCTGATCCTGCTCGGGGCCGGGGTCGTCCCGGCGGCCTTCGTCAGCTTCATCGCCGGCCGCCGCCTGGTCTTCGCCGTCAGCTCGGGCACGGTGCTGCTCACCGCCCTGGTCGGCGGCGTGATCGGCGTGGTCACCGCGGGAGTCCTGGAGTACGACACCCTGCGCCGTCTGGGCTTCCTGCCGATGGTCGGCGTCGGCCTGATCGAGGAGTTCGCCAAGCTCATCGTCCCGGCGGCGCTGCTGCTGGTCTTCCGCCGCGACCGGCACCCGGCCGACGGACTGCTCCTGGGTGTCGCCTCCGGCGCGGGCTTCGCCGTCCTGGAGACGATGGGCTACGCCTTCGTCGTCCTCATCCGGTCGCGGGGCAACCTGGACGTCGTCGACAGCGTGCTGTTCGTCCGGGGCATCCTCAGCCCCGCGGCCCACATGGCCTGGACCGCGATCACCGCCGCCGCCCTCTGGCGGGCGGCGGCCGAGCACTGGCACGGCGCCGCGGTGGCCCGGTTCGTCGGTGCCTACGTCGGGGTGGTCGTCCTGCACAGTGCCTGGGACCTGGCCGGGGCCACCGCCACCTACCTGGGCCTCGCGGTGATCAGCCTGGCCCTGCTCGGTGTCACCAGCCACCGCCTGGCCGCGCCGCACCGCCGGGACCGGCTGCCGGTGCGGCCCGCGGTGGGCGTGTGACAGCAGCCCGGTCCACCGTACTGACCCGGTCTTCTCAGGTCGGCCGCGAAGCCCGCGAGGGCGGTGTTCCACCGCTATCCGGGCCGGGCCAGCCTCGACGCGGTCTTCGCCAGCGACCTACGAACGGCCGGCCTCCAGCCGCTGCAGCCGCCCCCGGACTGCTCCTCCAGCCCCGGCGAGTTCCACTGGTACTCCGGGGGGGCTCGGGGGTGGGGACGTCGCCGGTGCCATCGGCGGTGGGCAGATCGAGATCGGGTGGACCGATCATGCGTTCCTCAACGAGGGCGTCGTCGCGGCGCCGGGGACGACGCAGGCCCAGTGGCCACCCTGTACCAGGGGTGGTCCCTGACTACCGGGGCTGAGTCCGTCCGGCTGCCGAACGGAACGGAACGGCCGGTCGCCGTCGACGACAGCCGCCACGCGCGCGGCCACCGGGTCTGTCTGCGCCCTGCAGGCTCAGCGTTCGCCGGTGAGCTCGCTGGGGACGGTGATGACGTCGACCATCGCGCCGCGGCGGACCACGGTCATCGGCAGCGGCTGCCCGATCGACTCGGCGAACAGCAGCCGCTGCAGGCTCTGCGCGGAGGCGACCGGCGCGCGGCCGGCCTCCAGAACCAGGTCACCGGCCTTGAGGCCGGCCCGGTCGGCGGGGGAGTCGGCGATGACGTCGACGATCCGCAGCCCCCGTCGTTGCCCCGTCCGCTCGGCCAGCGTCGCCGGCAGCGGGACGGGACTGCTCACCAGGCCCAGGTATGCCCGGCGCACCCGGCCGTCCCGCAGCAGGGTGCCCACGATCCGCCGGGTGGTGTCGTTGATCGGCACCGCCAGGCCCAGCCCCCAGCCGGCGACCGCGGTGTTGATCCCGACGACGTGGCCGGCCGAGTCGGCCAGCGCCCCACCGGAGTTGCCCGGGTTGAGCGCGGCGTCGGTCTGGATGACGTCCTCCACCACCCGGGCGGTCCGGCCGTCGCGGGTCGGCAGCGAGCGGCCGAGCGCGCTGACCACCCCGGCCGTGACCGACCCGGCCAGCCCGAGCGGGGTGCCGACGGCGACGACCAGCTGACCGACCTGCAGCAGCGCCGCGTCGCCGAGCCGGGCCGGCGGGGGCGTCGCCGTCCGGGCCCGGACGACGGCCAGGTCGGACAGCGGATCCGCGCCGATCACGTCGATCGTCGTCTCCGAGCCGTCGCTGAAGACCGCCCGCCCTCCCGTGGCACCGGCGACGACGTGCGCGTTGGTGAGCACCAGCCCGTCGTCGGTGAACACCACGCCGGACCCGGCACCGCCCCGCCCGTCCGGGCCGCTCACCTGCAGCGCCGCGACGTGCGGGGTCATCTCCGCAGCCACCTGGGTGACGATCCGCGAGTAGGCGTCCAGGGCGCCCGCCGCCTCGGTGTCGTGCTCGTCGGCCAGACCCACCGGCCACCTCCTGATTACGCAGTTGCAGGAGCCAGTGAACGCCTGGGCGGATCCGCGTGCGGCAGTTCGTGGTACGCCCTGAGCGAAGGAGGGGACGCCACCGCCTGCGCTCCGGCGCGTCGGGGGACTGGCCCGGTCGCCGGCAGGCTCCTGGCGTGGGGCCCTGCGCACCTGGCGGGAGGACCCGAGATGAGCACCGCTCCGACCACCGCGCTCGTGGTGAAGTCGACCGCGAAGACGGAGACCCGGGACGAGGTGGCGCAGTTCCTCACCGGCGCCCTCGAGCTCGCGAACGCCGAGGCGGGCACGACGGTGTGGTTCGCGCTGCGCACCGACGACTCGACCTTCTGGATCGTCGACGCGTTCCCGGGCGCTGCCGAGCGGCAGGCCCACCTCGACGGGCCGATCGCCGCAGCGTTGATGGAGAACGCCGACCGGCTGCCGGCCACCGCCCCGGAGATCCTGCCGGCCGGCGTCCTGGCCGCCAAGGTCCCCTAGTCGCCGGTCGCCGGTCGCCGGGCGCCGGGCGCCGGGGGACGAGGACCCGACCGCGCCGGGGCGCGAGCGCCCGGGCATCCCGCTGGGCCGGTCGGCTCTGACGGCCCGCCGGCGAACGACGCCGGATCGCCCTTGCCGCCGCCGGGGCGGAGGGCCAGACTCCTCCCACCTCAGCCCGACGACGTGCTCGGAGGCCCCTGTGCAGTCCAGCCAGTCCCACCCGTCCGCCGACCCCGCCGACCACGGGCGCAGCGGGGCGGACGTCGCCGAGGCGGTCGTGGTCGCCGAGCGGGGCACCGCCGTCGAGGACGTGCACACCCTGCCCGGAGCCCCCGGCAGCGCCCCGGTCGAGCAGACCGCCGGCGATCCCGAGATGACCGAGGGCCAGGTCGTGCTCGGCCATGACGACCCGCCGCGGCACGGCAACCCCGACCCGGCGCAGGCCGGATCGGGCGGTGCCCAGTCGATCGTCGGTGCCCGGGCGTCGGATCGCGTCGCCGGCGACGAACCGCTGCCGGACAACCCGCCCTACGACTGAGCTACGCAGCTCAGCTCCACAGCGCGACCCGCACTGTGGGCCGCGGGCGGTGCTGCTTCGCGGGGTCGCGTCCCATCAAGGCCGTCGTGGCGTCCGGGGTGGTGAGGAAACGCTGCAGCGCCCGGGCCGCCGAGGTGGCCCGCTGAGCCGGCACGCTCGCCCACCACAGACCGCGGACCGGCGTGCCCGCCACCGGCAGGTGGACCAGCGCACCGCTGCGCAACTGGACCCGGACGACGTGGGCCAGCGCCAGCAGCAGCCCCTCTCCGGCGCGGACCGCGGTCAGCGCGTCGGTCTCGCTGTCCCAGCGTTCCGGTTCGGCCAGGCCAGGGGCGGCCGCCGCCCACCGCCGCTCCTCGCTGCCGCGCTCCCAGCCGGCCGGCCCGCAGAGCCACCGCTCGGCGGCGAGGGCGGCCAGCGGCACCGGCCCGGGCAGCCCGGTCAGCCGGTGTCCCGGACCGGCGACGACCATCCGCTGCCAGCGCAGGAAGGGCACGCAGTCCAGCGACTGACCGGGCAGCGCCACGGGCCGGGCGCCCAGGGCGATGTCGCAGGCGTCCTCGGCCAGTGCCCCGGCCACGGCAGCCGCCGAGGTACGGACGACGTCCACGACGGCGCCGGGCACCCGCGCGGTGAACGCGTCCACCAGGGCACCGGCCCCGAACTCCTCGCAGGCGGCGGTGGCCATCACCCGCAGCCGGCCGGTCGCCGTCCCCGCGTGCGCCACCTCGCGGCGGGCCCGGTCGGCCAGCCCGACGATGTCCCGGGCGTGGGCGGCCAGCGCCCGCCCGCCCGGCGTCAGCTCGATCCCGCCGCCCGCGCGCACGAACAGCGGGTCGTCCAGGTCGGCGCGCAGCGCGGACAGCGCTGCGGAGACGGCCGGTTCGCTGACCCCCAGCTCGCCCGCGGCGGCCCGCAGCGAACCCAGCCGGGCGACCAGGGCGAAGGTCCGCAGCTGGGTCAGGGTCACGCGCGAGCACCTCATAAGCGATCGGTTATGAGGATGTTGACACCCTGTCTGAGCAGGGACAAGGTCCGCATCACCTGGGCCGTCAGCGTCGACGGCCCCACCGGCTTGGGGGCCGTCCGTGCAGATCCCCGCACCCTTCGACTACGTCCGGGCCGCCAGCGTCGGTGACGCCCTGGCCCTGCTGGAGCGGCACGGGCCGGAGTCCCGCGTCGTGGCCGGCGGTCACAGCCTGCTGCCGATGATGAAGCTGCGACTGGCCCGGCCCGAATGGCTCATCGACATCAACGGCCTGGCCGAGCTGGACTTCGTCACCGAGGAGATCGACCGGCTCAGCATCGGCGCCCTCACCCGGCACACCACGCTGCTGGAGTCCGCGCTGGTCGGCCGGCTGTTCCCCATCGTGCACGACGCGGAGCGGGTGATCGCCGATCCGGTCGTCCGCAACCGCGGCACGATCGGTGGCTCGCTGTGCCAGGCCGACCCCGCCGAGGACCTCTCGACGGTCTGCGACGTGCTTCGCGCCTCCGTGGTGATCGTCGGTCCCGGCGGTGAGCGCGAGGTGGACATGGCCGACTTCCACCGCGGTCCCTACGAGAGCGCGTGCGAGCAGTCCGAGATGGTCACCGAGATCCGCCTGCCGATCGTCGCGCGGTCGGGCAGCGCCTACGAGAAGGTCGAGCGCCGGGTCGGCGACTGGGCGGTGGCGGCCTCGGGCGCGTCGGTGACCCTGGCCGAGGACGGCACCGTCGCCGACGCCTGCATCGGCCTGACCGCCCTGGGCATGGAGGGCGTCGCCACCGCCGCCGCGCAGTCGCTGATCGGCCGGCAGCCCACCGAGGAGGCCTTCGTCGAGGCCGGCCGACTGGCCGCGGAGGCCAGCCACCCGACCGACGACCAGCGCGGCCCGGTCGACTACAAGCGGCACCTCGCCGACGAACTCACCCGCCGGGTCCTCCGGCTGGCCACCCAGCGGGCCGGCCAGTCCGCCCGCACCGGATCCGGGAGCTGACCGCCATGCAGATCACCGCCACCGTCAACGGCAGCGAGGTCGTCCGGGACGTCGAACCCCGCGTGCTGCTCGTGCACTACCTGCGGGAGGTGCTCGGCCTGACCGGCACCCACTGGGGCTGCGACACCAGCAACTGCGGCACCTGCGTCGTGCTGCTGGACGGCCAGCCGGTGAAGTCGTGCACGGTGCTGGCCGCGATGGTCGACGGGCACGAGGTGCGAACGGTCGAGGGTCTGGCCGACGGAGCCACCCTCGACCCGGTGCAGCAGGGCTTCATGGAGGAGCACGGCCTGCAGTGCGGGTTCTGCACCCCCGGGATGATGCTCACCGCCCGGGCGCTGCTGGACAAGAACCCGCACCCGGACGAGGGCGAGATCCGCGAGGCCATCTCCGGCCAGATCTGCCGGTGCACCGGCTACGCCACCATCGTCCGGTCGATCCAGTGGGCGGCCGCGCACCCGGCGACCGCCGCGGTCGACGGCACCGCTGAGACCGTGGGAGCGCAGGCATGACCGCCGTCGAGGAACGCCCGGCCACTGGACCGTCCGCCCGCGAGGTCAACCCGTCGGCCACCGCCGCCGACCGCCCGATCGGCTTCGGCCGCATCCAGCGCAAGGAGGACCCGCGCTTCGTCCGCGGCAAGGGCCGCTACCTCGACGACATCGTGCTGCCCGGGATGCTGCACGGGGCGATCCTGCGCTCGCCGATGGCGCACGGCCGGATCGTCTCCATCGACACCACCGAGGCGCTGGCCCACCCCAAGGTGCATGCCGTGATCACCGGCAAGGACCTCGAGGCGCTCAACCTCGCCTGGGCGCCGACGCTGTCGGCCGACGTGCAGGCGGTGCTGGCCACCGACAAGGTCCGCTTCCAGGGCCAGGAGGTGGCCTTCGTCGTCGCCGAGGACCGGTACGCCGCCCGGGACGCCCTCGAGCTGATCGACGTCGAGTACGAGCAGCTGCCGCCGGTGGTCGACGCCCGCAAGGCGCTGGACCCCGGCGCCCCGGTCGTCCGCGACGAGATCGAGGGTCGCACCGACAACCACATCTTCGACTGGGAGGCCGGGAACGCCGCGGAGACCGACGCCGTCTTCGCCCGCGCGGACGTGGTGGTGAAGAAGGAGGTCATCTACCCACGGGTGCACCCCGCCCCCATGGAGACCTGCGGCGCGGTCGCCGACTACGACGCGGTCGACGGCAAGCTGACCCTCTGGGAGACGACGCAGGCGCCGCACGCGCACCGCACCCTGTTCGCCATCGTCGCCGGCATCCCCGAGCACAAGATCCGGGTGATCAGCCCGGACATCGGCGGCGGCTTCGGCAACAAGGTCGGCATCTACCCCGGCTACATCCTGGCCGTGGTCGGCTCGATCGTGACCGGCAAGCCGGTGAAGTGGGTGGAGGACCGCTCGGAGAACCTGATGAGCACCTCGTTCGCCCGCGACTACATCATGCAGGGGGAGATCGCGGCGAGCAGGGACGGGAAGATCCTCGCCGTCCGCACCACCGTGCTGGCCGACCACGGGGCGTTCAACGCCACCGCCCAGCCGACCAAGTACCCGGCCGGGTTCTTCCACATCTTCACCGGCAGCTACGACCTGGAAGCAGCCCATTGCAAGGTCACCGGCGTCTACACGAACAAGGCGCCCGGGGGAGTGGCGTACGCCTGCTCGTTCCGGGTCACCGAGGCGGTCTACCTGGTCGAGCGGATGGTCGACGTGCTGGCCGCCGAGCTGCGGATGGACCCGGCGGAGCTGCGGCTTGCGAACTTCATCAAGCCCGAGCAGTTCCCCTACGCCAACAAGACCGGCTGGGAGTACGACTCCGGGGACTACGAGCCGACGATGCGGCTGGCGATGTCGATGGCCGGCTACGACGAGCTGCGTCGCGAGCAGGCCGAGAAGCGGGCCCGTGGCGAGCTGATGGGCATCGGCATCTCGTTCTTCACCGAGACCGTGGGCGCCGGGCCGCGCAAGCACATGGACATCGTCGGGCTGGGCATGGCCGACGGCGCCGAGGTGCGGGTGCACCCCACCGGCAAGGCCGTCGTCCGGCTGTCGGTGCAGAGCCAGGGCCAGGGCCACGAGACCACGTTCGCCCAGATCGTCGCCGAGGAGCTGGGCATCCCGCCGGAGGACATCGACGTCGTCCACGGCGACACCGACCAGACCCCGTTCGGGCTGGGCACCTACGGCAGCCGGTCCACCCCGGTCAGCGGCGGCGCGGTCGTGCTGGCCGCCCGCAAGGTGCGGGAGAAGGCCAAGCTGATCGCCGCGGCGATGCTGGAGGTACGGCCGGAGGACCTGGAGTGGGAGAAGGGCCGCTGGTTCGTCGCCGGCGACCCGAGCCAGGGCAGGACGATGCCGGAGATCTCGATGGGCGCGCACGGCACCGTGACCCTGCCCGAGGGCGTCGACGGCAACCTGGACGCCGAGGTCACCTACGACCCGCCGAACCTGACCTTCCCCTTCGGCGCCTACATCTGTGTCGTCGACGTCGACCCGGGGACCGGGCACGTGAAGGTGCGCCGGTTCATCGCCGTCGACGACTGCGGCACCCGGATCAACCCGATGATCATCGAGGGCCAGGTGCACGGCGGGCTCACCGACGGCGTGGGCATGGCGCTGATGGAGTTCATCGACTTCGACGAGGACGGCAACTGCCTCGGCGGGTCGTTCATGGACTACCTGATCCCCACCGCGATGGAGGTGCCGGACTGGGAGACCGGGCACACCGTGACCCCCAGCCCGCACCACCCGATCGGTGCCAAAGGGATCGGGGAGTCCGCGACCGTCGGCTCGCCGCCCGCGGTGGTGAACGCCGTCGTCGACGCGTTGTCACCCTTCGGCGTCACCCACCTGGACATGCCGTGCACGCCGGCCCGGGTGTGGGCGGCGATGCAGGGCCGCTCGACCCCGCCGATCTGATGCGGCCGATCCGATGACCGACCTGATGGAGGGGACGGCGGCCGAGCTGGCCCGGGCCCGGGTGCCGTTCGTCCGGGCGACCGTGGTGCGCGCGCAGCACCCGACCAGCTCGCACGCCGGCGACACCGCACTCGTGCGCGCCGACGGCCGCATCGACGGGTTCGTGGGTGGGACGTGCGCGGAGTCCTCGGTCCGGGAGTACGGCCTACGGGTGCTGCGGGCGAACGAACCGCTGCTGCTGCGCATCGTGCCCGGTGGCGTCCCGGCCGGCGCCGAACCCGGGGCGGTCACCGTGGCCAACCCGTGCCTGTCCGGCGGGTCGATGGAGATCTTCCTCGAGCCACGGCTGCCCGCGCCGCGGGTGCTCGTCGTCGGCGACACCCCCATCGCCCGGGCGCTGGCCGAGCTCGGCGCCCCGCTCGGCTTCGCCGTCGAGTTGACCGACGGCGCGGCCGCGCCCGAGCCGGACGACGCCGCGCTCGTGGTGGCCTCGCACGGCCGTGCGGAGGAGCCGGCGCTGACCGCGGCGCTGCGGTCCGGCGTGCCCTACGTCGGGCTGGTGGCCAGCCGCACCCGTGGGACGGCGGTGCTGGGCTCCCTCGACGTCCCCGAGGAGCTGCGCGCCCGGGTGCACAGCCCGGCCGGGCTGGACCTGGGGGGTCGGACAGCACCGGAGATCGCGCTGTCGATCCTGGCCCAGCTGGTCGCCGAACGCCGGTCGGCCACCACGGCGGCAGCTCCGCCGGAGCCGGCGACCGCGGTCGACCCGGTCTGCGGGATGACGGTGGCCGCCGTCCCCACGTCGGTGCACCTCGAGATCGACGGCGGGACCGGGGGCGGCACCCGGTGGTTCTGCTGCACCGGGTGCCGCGACGCCTACGCCGCCGACCCGGCCCGGTATGCCCGCTGAGCGGGCTTTCGGCACTGGAAGCCCCGGGCTTTCGGTACCGAGAGCCCCACGGGGGCCCGACGACGTCGCCCGACTGTTCCCCGACGTGGCGGCGCTGGCGCAGGCGCTGGACGGCGAGGACTACCTGACCGACCTGGGCCTGGCGACGGCGATGTTCCTGGCCGTGCGGCTACCCCAGCCGCTGCTGCTGGAGGGTGAGCCCGGCGTCGGCAAGACCGAGGCGGCCATGGCGCTGGCCCGGCTGCTGGACACCCCGCTGTACCGGCTGCAGTGCTACGAGGGGATCGACGCGGCCGAGGCGCTCTACGAGTGGGACCACCCCCGCCAGCTGCTGGGCATCCGACTGGCCGAGGCCCGGCACGCCGACGTCGCCGAGTCCGACCTGTACGGGGCGCAGTACCTGCTCCGGCGGCCGCTGCTGCAGGCGATCGAACACAGCGGTCCGCGGCCGGCGGTGCTGCTGCTGGACGAGATCGACCGCGCCGACGCGGAGTTCGAGGCGTTCACCTTCCAGGTGCTGGCCGAGGCAGCGGTGAGCATCCCGGAGCTGGGCACGGTGCGCGCGGTGCACCCGCCGGTCGTCGTCCTGACCTCCAACCGGACCCGCGACCTGCACGACGCGCTGACCCGGCGCTGCCTCTACCACTGGATCGACTACCCGCCGCCGGAGCGCATCGCCGAGATCGTGCGCCGCCGGGTGCCCGGCAGCGACGAGCCCCTCGCCGTCGACGCCGCGGCCGCGGTGACCCGGCTCCGCTCGCTGGACCTGGTCAAGCCGCCGGGCATCGCCGAGGCCATCGACTGGGTGTCGGCGCTGGCACTGCTGGGAGTGCGCCGGCTGGACGCACCGGCGGTCGAGGCGAGCTGGGGGGCGGTGCTGAAGAACCGCGACGACCTGGAGCTGGCGCGGTCCCGGGGCGCGGCCTGGCTGGCCGGAGCGGGCCATGGCTGAACCGCCGGTGGCGCCCGGCCCGCTGGCGGTCGGCCTCACCGGCGTGTTGCACCGGGTCGGGCTCCCGGTCACACCGGAGCGGGCAGCCCGGCTGGCGCTGGCGTTGCGGCTCGTGCCGCCGGTGGACCGGGACAGCCTCTACTGGGCCTGCCGGGTCACCCTGGTCACCGACCGGGTGCAGCTGCCGCTGTTCGACGCGGTGTTCACCGCGGTCTTCGACGGCATGCTGGACCCGGCCGACTCCCGCGGCGACCCGACCGCGCCCCCTCCGGTGGGAGCCGAGCCGCGTACCCGTCCCGCGCCGCCGGACCGCCGTCCCGAGGCGACCGGCAGCCCGCCCGGCGGCGAGCCGCGCGTGGCCCGGACCGGCCAGGACGACTCGGCCGGCGGCCCGGAGCGGGAGACGGTGCTCGCCGTCGCCTCGACCGAGGAACGGCTGGGGGAGACGGCGTTCGCCGCGCTCACCGAGGACGAGCTCACCGAGGTCCACCACCTGGTCCGCCGGATCGTGCTGGCCACCCCCGAGCGGCGCAGCCGGCGCACCCGGCGGGGCGGGACCGAGCAGCTCGACCTGCGCCGCACCATCCGCGCGGCGCAGCGCAGCGGCGGGGACGTCGTCCGCCTGGTGTCGCGCCGGCGTCGCCACCGGCCGCGGCGGCTGGTGCTGCTGTGCGACGTCTCCGGGTCGATGGAGCCCTACACCCGGGTGTTCCTCACCCTGCTGCAGGGCGCGGTCAGCGAGGGGGCGGCGGAGGCGTTCGTCTTCTCCACCGGCGTCACCCGGCTGACCCGGCAGCTGGCCGGGCGGGACGCGGACGCAGCGCTGGCCCGGGCGGCGGCCGTGTCCTCGGGCTGGTCGGGCGGCACCCGGCTGGCCGGCAGCCTCACCGAGTTCCTCGATGCCTTCGGCCGCCGGGGGATGGCCCGCGGCGCGGTGGTCGTCGTCCTCTCCGACGGCTGGGCGACCGACGACCCGGACGACGTGGCCACGGCGATGGCCCGGCTGCGCCGGCTGGCCTACCGGGTCGTCTGGGTGAACCCGCGCAAGGCCGCGCCAGGGTTCGCGCCGGTGGTCGGTGGGATGGCGGCCGCGCTGCCGTTCTGCGACGCCTTCGTCAGCGGGCACAGCCTGGCGGCGCTCGCCGAGGTGGCTGCGGCGATCGGCGCCGAGCGCCGCTGAGCTGTTCTCCGGCACCATGCAGCGGTGGACCTCGACGACGTCGCCGACGAGCTGTACGGCGTCCCCCCGGAGGAGTTCGTCGCTGCCCGCACCGAGGCGCGGGACCGCGCCCGGGCGGCCGGGGACAAGCAGCTCGCCGCCGACATCGCCGCGCTGCCCAAACCGGCCACGGCCGCCTGGGTCTGCAACCTGCTGGTCCACGCGCAGCGTGCGGAGATCGCCCAGCTGGTGGAGCTCGGCGGGATGATGCGCGAGGCGCAACGGTCGCTGTCCGGTGAGCAGATGAAGGAGCTGGGCAGGCAACGCTCCCAGGTGGTCGCCGCGCTCGCCCGGCAGGCACGGGCGCTGGCTCACCAGCGGGGACACGACATCAGCTCTGCGCTCGCCGAGCAGGTCGAGGGCACGCTGCGCGCCGCGGTCGCCGACCCCGATGCCGGCGAGGCCCTGCTCGGCGGCCGGCTGACTGCCCCGCTGAGCTACACCGGGCTCGGCCCGGTCGACCTCGGGGGCGCGGTCGCCACCCCGGTCCGCGCCGCCGGTCGGACGCCGCCGGCCCCGTCCCACGCCTCCGCCGGTGCCCGCACCCCGTCGAAACGGTCGGGAGCCGGGCAGGAACGAGAGGACCGGGCGGCGCGGGAGCAGGCGGAGCAGGAGCGGCGCCGGCGCGAGGCGCAGGAGCAGCGACGCCGGGAGCTCGCCCAGGCCGAGCAGGACGCCGCGGAGGCCGCCGGTGTCGCCCGGGACACCGCGGCCGCGGCCGGGACGGCGGAGCAGCGGGTGACCGGGGCCCGGGCTGCGGAGGAGGAGCTGCGCGCCCGGGTGGCCGAGCTCGAGGAGGAGCTGCGCCGCACCCAGCAGCGCGCCCGGACGGCCGGGACCGCGCTGCAGGAGGCCCAGCGGCGATCCGATGCGGCCGCGCGGCGCGCGCAGACCGCGGCCTCCATCCGGGACCGGGCGCAGGCCCGTGCCGAGCAGTTGCGCGCCGCGCTCGAGCGCGGCTGAGGCGGTCAGGAGGGGAGCGGGCCCGGCGAACGGCGGCGACGCTTGTCCAGGTACAGCTCGCTGTCGGCGCGCTGCAGCAGCGTGGTGAGCGTGTCACCCTCGGCGGCCACCGCGGCACCGACCGACCAGGTCGCCGGGGCTTCCTCGGCCAGCCGGTCGAGCACCTCCCGAGCGCCGTCGAGGTCGGTGTCGGGCAGGCAGAGCACGAACTCGTCACCGCCGTGCCGGCCCAGCAGGTCCGAGGCGCGCAGCCGTTGCGACCACTGGGCGGTCAACTCGCGGAGCAGGGCGTCGCCGGCG
>JAOPWG010000071.1 GCA_025965775.1 Modestobacter sp.
TGAGTGCTTCGGAGACGACGTAGTAGGCGGCGAGCTCGATCGGCTCGGGCAGCCGCCCGTCGACGGCGACGTCGAGGCGGACGGGGACGGCGGAACGGCGGCCCAGCGCCTTCAACGCCGGCCGCAGGCCGCCCTCGGCGAGCGCGGCCGGGTGGAGGCCGTGGGCGATCTCGCGCAGCTCCTCGAGCACCCCGGTCAGCCCGTCGACCACGCCGTCCAGCTCGGCCGCCAGCTCGCCGAACTCCGGCGGCGCCGCGGCCTGCGCCGCGCGGACCCGCAGCGCCAGTGAGACCAGCCGTTGCTGGGCGCCGTCGTGCAGATCGCGTTCGATGCGGCGGCGGGTGGTGTCGCCGGCGGCCACGATCCGCGCCCGGGAGGCGGTCAGCGCTCCCTGGGCCTCAGCGTTGGCCAACGCGGTGGCGACGAGTTCGGTGAAACCGGCCAGCCGCGCCTCGGTGCCCGCCGGCAGCGGCTCCTCCCGCCTGGACAGCACGATCATGACGCCCCACAGCCGCCCCTCGACGCTGATCGGCGCACCGACGCCCGAGCGGAACCCCCACTCGCGGGCCAGGTCGGCGGCCGGGTCCGTGGTGCCGGCGTAGTCGTCGATCCGCGCCGGCCGGCCGGTCTGGAACACCAGCGTGAACAGGTTCTGGCCGCCGAGGCTCCACCGAGTGCCGACAGAGAAGGGCGCGGCGGCGCCGGTGCTGCTCCACGGGGCAAGGGCCGTGGCCGCGCCGTCCGGGTCGTAGCGGTCCAGCAGCGCCAGATCCACCGACAGCAGCTGCCCGACCTCCGCGGTGACCGCAGCGAACATCGCCTCCGGCGGCGCCCCGCTCGCGACCAGCGTCGCCACTCGCCGCAGCGCCGCCTCCTCGGCGGCGTGGGCGCGCAGCTCCACCCGGGCCTGCGCGTTGGCGATCGCCGTGGCGACCAGCTCGGTGAAGCCGGCCAGCCGCGCCTCGGTGTCCCCCGGCGGCGGCTGGCCGGAAGCGGACGCCACCATCATGACGCCCCACCGCCGGCCCTCGACGCTGATCGGCACGCCGACAATCGATCGGATGCCCCGCTCTCGGGCGAGAGCAGCAGCCTCACCGGAGGCGCCGGTGTACTCATCGATCCGCGCCGCCCGGCCCGTTCGGAACACCAGCGTGGTCACGTTCCGACCGCCGACTTCCATTCGCGCGCCGACCGGGACCCGGGCGGGGTCACCGCTCCTGACCCAGCCGCCGACGACCGTGGCCGCGCCGTCCGTGTCGTACCGGCTCATGGCCGTGACGTCGGCGGAGAGCACACGCCCGACCTCCGCGGTGACCGCGGCGAACACGTCCTCCGGCGGGGCCGTCCGGGCGACCAGCGTCGCCACCCGGCGCAGCGCCGCCTGCTCCTCAGCGAACCGGCGCAGCTCCAGCCGCGCCTGCGCGTCGGCGATCGCGGTCGCCACGAGCTCGGTGAACCCGGCCAGCCGCGCCTCGGTGTCCGCCCGAAGCGGCTCCGCGCGGTCGGACACCACGGACATGACGCCCCACAGTCGCCCCTCGACACTGATCGGCACGGCGACCGACGAGCTGACGCCCCAGCCGCGGGCGACGTCAGCGGGCCGGCCCGTGGCCGCCGCGACGTCGTCGAGGCGAGCCGGCCGGCCCGTCTCGAACACGACCGTGGATGGATTCCGGCCACCGGGAGCCACCCGGGTGCCGACCGCAGGCAGCGGGCCACCGCTGCTGCTCCACGGGGCGACCGTCGTGGCTGTGCCGCCCGCGTCGTACCGGCTCAGGACCGTGAAATCGGCGCCCAGCAGCCGCCCGGTCTCCTCGGCGACCGCGGCGAACACATCCTCCGGCGTCGCCACCCGGCGCAGCGCGCCCTGTTCCCCGGCGATCCAATCACTCTGCTCGACTGCCGTCAGGACCTCCGCCCCGGCGGCAGTTCCACCGTCTCTTCGCCAGGTGCCCACAGGTGCCCACCGGTGCCCAGCCTGCTCGCATCGACTGGGCCGATCAAGCCCCCTCCCGGCGGCACCGATCATGTCCGTCAGTTCGCGCCTGTAGGGGTCACGGCCGGCTTCGCTGCGCGGGACCGCGACGGTGCTGTTCGCTACGGCGTCCCAGTCCGGGTAGAACTCCCGCGCCTGCGGGTCGAGGAAGCAGAACCGGGCCAGGTTCGGCTCGGGTCGAGTCCTTGAACACAGGCGAGTAGAGCGCCCGGCCGAGCCGGGTCAGCCTCGACCATCTCCGGTTGCTGTTGCCAAGTGCTGGTCGCCGAAGATCCGACGCCGCTGCTCGTCGATCCGCGGATCCTGAGCCCGACCCGGCCCGGCGTCGTGAAGCGGAGCTCCATCCCCTTCCACCGCACGCCGGGCAGGGTGTCGGACGGCGGGCCCCGCCACACGATCTGCCGGCACGCCCCGCAACGTCGAGGATGACGCCGTGGTCCTCCTGCTCACCGACCTGACCGCCCGAACCCGGGCGGCGTTCCGCGCCCGGGTCTCCGGCGACCCGACCGGCGCGCCGGACTGGGTGCGCGACATCGCCCGGGTGGGCACGGGACCGGGCTGGTTCGAGCCGGACGGCGTCGTCTGGCGGGTGCACGGCGACCTGTCCACGCTGGTCGGCGGGGTGGCCGCACTCCTCGGACAGGGCGCGCACCCACTGGCGCTGGCCGGTGTGCAACGGCACTCGGCCTACCGCGAGGACCCCTGGAAGCGGCTGGCCGGCACCGCCCGCTGGCTGGTGGTCAGCACCTTCGGATCCACCGAGCTGGCCGAACGGGAGGCGGCCCGGGTGCGCGGCATGCACCGCAGGGTCCGCGGCACGACCGACGACGGCCGCCCCTACTCGGCCGGCGACCCGGACCTGCTCCGCTGGGTGCACCTGGCCTTCACCGACGCGTTCCTGGCCGCACAGACCGCGGTCGGGCGGGACATGAGCCGGTTCGGTCCGCGCTGGGCCGACACCTACGTCGGGGAGTGGGCCCTCACCGCCGAGCGGCTGGGTGCCACCGACCTGCCGCACACCGAGACCGAGCTGGCCGAGGCGCTCGCCGCCCACCGGTCGGTCCTCGAGCCGGTGCCCGCGGACCTGCTGGCCTTCCTCTCCGCCCCGCCCGGGCTCGGGGGCGCCGAACGCGTCGTCTACTCCGGGTTCTCCGGCGGTGCCGCGCTGCTGGTCTCGCCCACGATCGCCCCGCTGGCGGGCGTCCCCGGCCGGGCGGTGCGCGGGCTG
>JAOPWG010000118.1 GCA_025965775.1 Modestobacter sp.
CTGCCCCTGCCCCGCTGACCATGGGGGAGCCCGCGCCGGAGTTGCTGGCCTGGTACGAGCGGCTGTCCGCCGC
The DNA here is from genome assembly GCA_025965775.1 of Modestobacter sp. Taxonomy (GTDB): domain Bacteria; phylum Actinomycetota; class Actinomycetes; order Mycobacteriales; family Geodermatophilaceae; genus Modestobacter. The sequence continues at coordinate 74 of JAOPWG010000118.1, forward strand.
GGTGCGTGACGAGCTGCCCGCCGCCGTCGAGTTGCGGCACCGGCTGCACGCCGACCCCCGGCTCTCCGGCCACGAGCACGACACTGCCGTGACGGTCGTCCAGGCGCTGGGCGTGGGGGAGGGGCGCGCCGTCGCCACCACCGGCCGGCTGGTGCGGATCTGGGGCGAGCCGGGGCCGAGCGTGGCGCTGCGCGCCGAACTCGACGGGCTCGCGGTCGACGAGCAGACCGGCGTCCCGTGGGCCGCGACGGGTGGAGCCATGCACGCCTGTGGCCACGACGTCCACCTCGCCGGTCTGGTCGCCCTCGGCCGGGCCGTCGCCCGGGTCGGCGGCCCGGCACCGCTGGTCGCGGTGCTCCAGCCGCGGGAGGAACAGGCCCCTTCGGGAGCCCGCGACGTCGCCGACTCCGGCGTGCTGGCCGAGGAGGGCGTGGACTCGATCATCGCCGCACACGTGCAGCCGCAGCTCCCGGCCGGCGTCGTCAACGCCACCCCCGGACCGGTCAACGCCGCCACCGACGAGTTCACCATCACCGTGACCGGACACGGCGGTCATGGCGGCTACCCGCACACCACCGCGGACCCGGTGCTGGCCCTCTGCGCGCTCGTGGTGAACCTGCAGCAACTGGTCAGTCGCCGGGTCGACCCCACGGTGGGCGCGGTCCTGGCGGTCACCCAGCTCGACTCGGGATCGGCGTTCAACGTCGTCCCCGACACAGCCCGGGCGCGCGGTGGGCTGCGCGTCATGCGCGAGGAGGACCGCGCAATGCTCCTGCGGGCCCTCGCCGACGTCGCCGAGCACACTGCCGCCGCCTACGGCTGCACCGCCACCGTGCACACCGAGAGCAACGAGCCCGTGCTGGCCAACGACCCCGCGCTCGCCCGGGCGACCGTGCCCTGGCTGAGCCGTAGCGGCGCGGCCGTCGACGACAGCTTCCGGTCCTTCGGCGCCGACGACTTCTCCCACTTCAGTGCCGCGCACCGGTCGCTGATGCTCTTCCTGGGTGTGGCCGGGGGCGACCGGGACGACAACGGCCGCCGTCCCGGTCTGCACTCCCCGCGCTTCCTGCCCGGGGACGACGTCGTGGCGCAGGTCGCCGATGCGCTGCTGGCCGGCTACCTCGCCGGCGCCGAGCTGCTCGGGCCGGTGATCCCGCCGCCGGGCGACCACGGGTGAGCATCAGCCCCTCCGGGAGGTCCCGCCCGGTACGGCGTCTTCGCGCAGGTCGATGCGGCCGGCGTCGCACCGGCGCTACGCCGAGCTCGCCGAGGGCATCATTGCCGGTCCGCTGGATCTCCACGAAGGCGTGAGCGTGCTGCCCGCCGTTCGGGACCGACTGCCGGAGGCGAGTGCGGTCAGCTGCCTGGCTGCCTCCGGACTGATCGATCGGCGACCCGTGAGCCGGGGTGCCGGGCGTCTGCACGCCCGCCGCCTAGCCTGACCGGGTGCCGGCCCACTCCCACAGCCACGGTTCCGACGACGAAGCCCCGCCGGACCCGGCAGCGGTCGGCCACCGCCGCCGCGCGGTGCGCCTCATGCTCTTCCTGCTGGTGCCGATCGGCCTGGCCACGGTCGCCGGACTGGTCGTGCTGTGGCCCAGCGGCGACAGGACCGCCGCGCAGCAGGCCGCCGACTCGTTCTTCCCACCCGGTACCACCTACCCGGTGGGCACAGTGGTCTCCCTGCAGACCCACGACTGCGCGCAGGCGACCTCCGGTGGCCAGAACCTCACCTGCGCCACCGCGGTGGTCGTCGTCGGCGGGGGTCAGGGTGCGGGCGACTACGTCCAGATCGAGCTGCCGCCCGAGGTGGTCGCCATGGACGTCGGGGTCGGTGACGAGCTCGTGCTCAACCGCGACCCGGGCATCGACGCCGACGGTCCCACCTACCAGTTCCAGGACTTCGCCCGGGGCACCCCGATCGTCGTCCTCGCACTGGCGTTCGTGCTGGTCGTCGGGCTGGTCGCCCGGCTCCGCGGGCTGCTGGCCATCCTCGGGCTGGGCTTCGCCTTCCTCGTCCTGCTGACGTTCATGCTGCCCGCGCTGCTCGCCGGGGGGTCACCGGTGTGGGTCACGCTGGTCGGGTCCTCGGCGATCATGTTCGTCGTCCTCTACCTGGCGCACGGCTTCTCCGCGCGGACGACGACGGCGCTGGTCGGCACCCTCTTCGGCCTGGCGCTCACCGCGGTGCTGGGCGCGGTCGCGGTGGCGGTCGCCCGGCTGACCGGGTTCGCCGACGAGAACACCGTGCAACTGCAGCAGTTCGACCCGACGCTGGACTTCACCGGTCTGGTGCTGGCCGGCATCGTCGTGGCCGGGCTGGGGGTGCTCAACGACGTGACCATCACCCAGGCGTCGGCGGTGTGGCAGCTGCACGAGCTGTCCCCGGAGATGGGCTGGCGCGAGCTGTTCCGCCGGGGCATGGCGATCGGCCGTGACCACATCGCCTCGACCATCTACACGATCGTCTTCGCCTATGCCGGGGCCGCGCTGCCGTTGCTGCTGTTGTTCGAGATCTACCAGCGCCCGTTCTGGACGGTGCTCACCGGCTCCGTGGTCGGCGAGGAGGTCATCCGCACGCTGGTGGGGGCGATCGCGCTGGTGCTCGCCGTTCCGCTGACCACGGTGGTGGGGGCGCTGATCGCCACTGCCGCGGCCACCGCCCCGGCGGCGGCCGGGACCGCGTCGGCGGCACCGCCGGCCGCCGGGCCCCGCTCGCGGGGTACCGAGCCGAGCATCGCCGTCCGCGGTGTCGAGCCGCGCGGTGTCGAGCCGCGCGGCGTTGGGCCGCGGGGCGTCGGGCCGCGGGGTGTCGGGCCGCGCGGTGTCGAGCCGCGGGGC
>JAOPWG010000123.1 GCA_025965775.1 Modestobacter sp.
GCCGGGTGCGCGGCGGCAGGGGGAGCACCCCGGCGGTGCGGGCCCGGTGCACGTCGGTGACGCCGAGCACCCGGCCGGGGTCGCCGGCCAGCCAGGTCGCGTAGGGCGGCCGGTGCAGGTCCGCGCCCGGCCGGCCGCGGTCGGTGAGCAGGGTGGTCTCGACCAGCCGGATGCGACCGAGGTCGACCTGCTGGGCCAGGGCGGCGACGTCGGTGGTGACGGCGCAGTCGGCGCTGCGCCGCTCCCGCCAGTAGCCGAGGAACGCGTGGGCCTCGCCCGGCCGGGCCCCCGCGCCGTCCCGGGCGGCCGGGGTCTCCACCAGCCACAACAGCGGCCGGACACCGGCCTGCTCGCAGGCCGCGGCGAGGACGAGGACGGTGTCCAGGCAGGTGCCGGCCCGGCCATCGAGGACGTCACCGGGTGAGCGCAGCAGCTGGCCGATGTCGGTCCAGCTGGCCGGCGGCTCGGTGTGCCGGACGGCGCGGCGGCGGATCGCCTCGGCGAGGGCGGCGACGATCTGGTCCACCCGCTCCGGGGCCGCCCGGGAGCCCTGCGTGCTGGCGTCGCCGGTGCGCTCGGCGAGCAGGTCGCCGGCCTCGGCGAGCAGTGCGTGGACCGCCGGGTGGTGCGGCTGCACGTGGGCGGCGAGCAGCTCCAGGGCCAGCGGCACGGGGGTGGCCAGCCACTGCGAGGCGGCCAGCACGTGCACCGGCACCCGCCGCTGCGCCAGCGTCCGGCCCCCCACCTCGACCTCGACCCGGACCCAGCCGGGCCGCCGCTCCGGGACCTGCCGCATCGCCTCGGGGTCGAGCGTCAGACCGACGTCGCCGGGCACCGTCGTCCGGCCGGCGGGCAGGTCGAGGACCAGCTCCACCGGCGCGCCGATCGGTCCCTCGGCGTCGGTGACGGTCAGCCGCACGGTCGCGGCGGGGACGTCGACGACGCTGGTCAGGGCGAGCCGGGAGACGACCGGGACGGCGTTGTGCGCGAGCGCGTGGCTGAGCACCGGGGTGGCCGTCAGCTCGATCGTGACCCCGGCCGTCGCGGTGGCCGCCGTCGGCTCGGTGCCCAGCTGCAGATCAGCGGTGTCGCCCATGGTCTCTGTGTACCGGCTCGGACGGACCGTTCCGCTCAGGCCGGGCGGACGGGTGAGGTGCCTGTGACCTCTGGTGTCCGAGGGGTCTGCGGAAGCTCCGCGGCGGCTGTCGCCGCCGGTCGGGTGCGGCCGGTCAGAGCAGGGCGAGCTCGCTGCACATCGGGCAGAGGGAGTCGACGACGGTGACCTCCGGAGGCCACGGGACCTCCTCGTCGCGGGCGACGTAGACCCCGCAGAGGGCCCGGCGGCCGCTGGTGCCGATGGTGGCGTGGGCGGGGCCGATGAGCCGCGGCGTGGGCCCGCCGGCCGCCGTCATGGACCCGACCATCATCACGGCGCGCGCCGTGCGGTAGGTGAACCCCATAGGGGGACGTTCGGCAGGTGGTGGGGGAACTGTAGGCAACCCACGCCCCGGGGCCGCCGTCGCGCTTCACCTGCCACGCTGGCCCCAGTGGTCCCACGCGCCCCGCGTGCTGCGTGCCTCAGACGTCGAACCCGGCGCGGTCGACCTTGCGGTGGAACCGGTCGCCGAGCTTCCCGCCGAGGACGGCGCCCAGCAGGGTGACCAGCAGGACGGCGACCAGGGCGATGATGCCGCCGGTGGTGGCGGTGCCCTCGTCGACCGGGATGCGCGGCAGGTCGAGCTGGGCGAGCACGTTGTACTTCGCGCCGAAGGCGACGCCGACGGCGGCCAGCACGATCACCACGAGCAGGCCGATCAGCCAGACGGCCACGCCCTGCCGCGCGCCGTCGAAGCGGGCCATGCGGCCGGCGACGTACCCGCCGGCCAGGTAGGCCAGGAACAGCGCGACCAGCAGCGCGACGGCCCCGGCGATCCCGATGCCGCCGGCGTTCTGCCTGGTCTCCGCGGTGGAGGGCACGCCCCGGGTCAGCCCGATGGCGACCCCGGCGGCGGAGAGGAGGGCGACCAGCAGGACGGCCAGCCCGTTGGCCGACAGCCAGCCGAAGAACGCCGCGCCCCACTTCGTGCCACCGAAACGGTCGTGCTGGGCGGCGACGGCGTCCCGGCCCGGCCCGCGGGACGCGCGGGCGCCGGCCGAGGGCCTGGTGCGGTCGTCGCCCGGTGCGGCGCTGCTGGCCATGGGGTGCTCCCGGGTCGGTGTGCGGGTGTCGCGGAGCCGGCCCCGTCGTGTGCGGCGACGGGGCCGGCTGGTCCGGCGGCGCGGCGGCGCCGCTGAGGGCGTCGGTCAGCGGCGGTCGCGGCCGGTGGTCTCGGCGCCGTCGGTGTCGATCTGCTCCTTGCGCACGGTGTCGTTCACGGTCTCCTGCTCGACGACCGTCTCGGTGTCCAGCCGGACGCGCTCGACCGGGACGGCCTCCTTGGTCACGACCGGGCGCTCGGCGTGCAGGACGACCTCGTGCTCCTCCTCGGAGATGGCCGGCCCGTCCAGCGCCTCACCGCGGTTGGCGTCGGTGATCGGCTCCCGCTCGATGCGCACCTCCTCGCGGGAGACCGGCACCGTCTGGGTCACGGTCTCCTCGACGACGTACTTGCGCAGCCGCGCCCGGCCGGCCTCGGCCTGCTCGGTGCCGACCCGCAACTGCTCCTCCGAACGCGTCATCGCGTCGTCGGTGGTCGGGCCGGAGGTGTCGCGGCCGACGGCTCCGCGCCGGCCGGTGCCGGACGCGGTGTCCAGGTCCCGGTCCCGGCCTCCGTCGCGATCACGGTCGGTGTCGGCGCGACCGGTGGTCGTCTCCGTGCCGACACCGGCGACCTGGCCGGCGTCGCCGGTGGTCGTCTCCGTACCGACGCCGGCGGCCTGGCCGGCGTCGCCGGTGGTCACGCCGTAGTAGCGGTAGAGCTCGGCCTCCTCGTCGGGGGAGAGGTGGCCCTGCTCGGTGTCGACGCGGGGGGCGTCCTTGACGCGTGACTTGTCGTAGGG
>JAOPWG010000135.1 GCA_025965775.1 Modestobacter sp.
GCCCGCGGCATCGAGTGCTCCACCGGCTCGGCGTGCAGCGCCGGCGTCGCCCGCCCGAGCCACGTGCTGCTGGCCGCCGGCGCCGACGCCGACCGGGCACGCAGCTCGCTGCGGTTCAGCCTCGGCCACACGTCCACCGACGCCGACGTCGACGCCGTCCTGGAGGTGATCGCCCCGGTGGTCGAGCGGGCCCGCCGGGCGGGCACCGGACGAGGCGACAGGAAGTGAGCATCGCAGCGGGATGCCCGTCGCCGACAGGGAGCGAGCATCGCAGCGAGCGTCAGCGAGCGAGGAGTGGAACGACCGCGCAGGCGACCCAGGGCAGCGAGCGAGGAGCGGAGCTGCCGCGGAGCCGAGCGATGGGAGGGCGGTGAGCGGGATGCGGGTCATCGCGGCGATGAGCGGGGGAGTGGACTCCGCGGTCGCGGCAGCGCTGGCCGTCGACGCCGGCCACGAGGTGACCGGCGTGCACCTGGCGCTGTCCCCCGACCGGCAGACCCTGCGCAGCGGGGCACGCGGTTGCTGCAGCGTGGAGGACGCCAACGACGCCCGCCGGGTGGCCGACGAGCTCGGTATCCCGTTCTACGTCTGGGACCTGGCCGACCGGTTCCGCGAGGACGTCGTCGACGACTTCGTCGCCGAGTACGCCGCGGGGCGGACGCCGAACCCCTGCCTGCGCTGCAACGAGAAGATCAAGTTCGCCGCGGTGCTGGACCGGGCGCAGGCGCTCGGCTTCGACGCGGTCGTCACCGGCCACCACGCGCGGTTGGCCGACGGCGAGCTGCGCCGCTCGGTCGACGCCGCCAAGGACCAGTCCTACGTGCTCGGCGTGCTCACCGCCGGCCAACTGGCCGGTGCGCTGTTCCCGCTCGGGTCGATGACCAAGGAGCGGGTGCGCGAGATCGCCGCCGAGCGGGGCTACGCCGTGGCGACCAAGCCGGACTCGCACGACATCTGCTTCATCCCCGACGGGGACACCCGCGGCTTCCTCACCCGCCGCCTGGGAGTGCAGCCCGGGCCGGTGGTCGACGCCGCGACCGGCCGCACCGTCGGCGAGCACGCCGGCACCCACGGGTTCACGATCGGGCAGCGGCGCGGGTTGGGGATCGACGTCGGTGACCAGCGCCCCCGGTACGTGCTGGCCATCGAGCCGGTGACCCGCACGGTCACCGTGGGCACTGCCGACCAGGCCGAGGTCGACGAGGTGGTGACCGGCGCGCCGACGTGGAGCGGTCCGGTCCCCGAGCTGCCGTTCCCGGCGCACGTGCAGCTGCGCGCGCACGGCGCCGGGGTGCCCTGCGAGGTCTCCGCCACCGACGACGGCGGGCTGCGCATCGAGCTGGCGGAGCGGCAGCGGGGCGTGGCCCCCGGGCAGTCCGCGGTGCTGTACGCCCCCGACGCCGAGCGGGGCGACCGGGTCCTCGGCCAGGGGGCCGTGTTGCGCGCAGGTGAACGGCAGCGGTCGATCCACAGCTGACGCTTGGCTCCGGCTCGCCCGGCAGCTACGGTCCTGTGACGGAACGGTTCCACCCGATCCTGCCTGTCCTGTTCGTCAGCCGGACTGATGACTTCTGCTACGGACCGCCCCCTGCAGGTGGTCTGGTCCCGCATGTCCTCAGGAGGACCTCCTTGCGTCGAACGCGCCTGTCCCTGGCAGCCCTGGTGGTGGCCTCCGCGGCCGCCCTCGGCCTGCCGACCGCGGCGTCCGCCGCTCCCGCCGCGGACTCGACGGGGGTTGCGTCGACCAGCGCAGCCGCCCCGTCCGGCGACGCCTCGGCGCCGACGGAGGCGGCCCCGACCGAGGGTGCGGTTCCGACCGAGGGCGCCACACCGGCCGAGCTCGCGCCGGACGCCGCGGGTGCCGCCGTCGCCGCCACCGCGCCCGCGGACATCCCGGTGCAGCTCATCGCGATGAACGACTTCCACGGCCGGATCTCGGAGACCACCGGCGGGGACAGCATCCTGACGACCGGGCAGGGGACCGGCCCCGACGGCGTGCCCGGCACCGCTGACGACGGCACCGTCGTCGTCGGTGGTGCGGCCCACGTCGCCGCCACCGTGGACGCGCTCAAGGCCTCCTTCGCGGCCGCCAACGGGTCCGGGGCGGCGTCCTACTTCGTCGGCGCCGGCGACCTGGTCGGCGCCTCGCCGTTCAACTCCAGCGTGTTCAAGGACGAGCCGACCATCGAGGTCCTCGACGCGATGGGGCTGGACGCCTCCTCGGTCGGCAACCACGAGTTCGACCGGGGTACCGAGGAGCTCCGCCGGATCTCGGCGGCCACCGACGGCCTCTACTCCGACAACGTCAGCGCCTGTCAGGGCGTCGAGATCGGCGTCACCGGCTGCTTCGGCGGCTCCGGTCACGAGTTCCACGGCGCCGAGTTCCCCTACCTGGCCGCGAATGTGGTCATGAAGGACACCGGCGCCCCGATGCTCCCGCCGTTCCAGGTGTTCGACGTCGGCGGCGGCCGGAAGATCGCGCTGATCGGTGTCGTCACCGACACCACACCCACCATCGTCTCCCCGGCCGGCATCGCCGACGTCCAGTTCATCGACGAGGCCACGGCGGTCAACCAGTGGGTGCCGACCATCCAGGCGATGGGCATCCAGTCCATCGGCGTCCTCGTCCACGAGGGCGGCCAGGCCGGCGCCGCAGCCCCGCCGGCGGCGCCCTACGACGGCTGCTCGGGTCTGACCGGGCCGATCCTGGACATCAACGCCAAGACCAGCGCGGCCGTGGACTTCATCGTCAGCGCCCACAGCCACCAGGCGTACAACTGCCGGCTGACCGACCCCAGCGGCCGGCCGCGGCTGGTCACCCAGGCCGGTTTCTACGGCCGGCTGGTCACCGACATCCGTCTCTCGATCGACCCGCTCACCGGGGACGTCGACCGCGCCGCCGGCGCCTACTCGGCCACCAACGTGCCGGTGACCCGCACCGCCACGGACCCGACCGTCGCCGCGATCGTCAAGTACTGGACCGACCGGTCGGCCGACGCGGGGAACGTGGTCGTCGGTCGGGCGACCGCCGACATCCTGCGCTCCGGCGCCCCGCCGGCGGCGGCCACCCGCGACGCGGAGTCCAGCCTGGGGAACCTGGTCGCCCAGTCCCAGCTCGAGGCGTTGCAGGAGGACCAGTACGGCCGGCCGGTGATCGCCTTCATGAACCCCGGGGGCCTGCGCACCGACATCGCCGCCGGCGACGTCACCTACAGCGAGCTGTTCAACGTCCAGCCCTTCGGGAACACGGTCAACGCGATCACGCTGACCGGCGCGGACGTCAGGCGAATCCTCGAGGAGCAGTTCCAGAAGGACCAGGCTCGCGGCACCCAGCTGGTGCTCGGGACATCCGCGGGCTTCAGCTACCGCTATGACCTCTCCCGCCCGTACGGCGACCGGGTCGATCCCTGCTCGATCATGCTGAACGGGCAGGTGCTCGACCCGGCCGGCACCTACCGGGTGGCGGCGAACTCCTTCCTGGTCGCGGGCGGTGACAGCTTCACCGGCTTCGCTCACGGCACGGCCCCGGTGACGGGTCCGGTGGACGTGGACACGGCGGTCGCCTACTTCAAGGCGCACTCGCCGGTGGCCCCGCCGGCCGCCGACCACAGCAGGGCGACGACCGAGCGCCTCGGCTGCGGCGGGGATGGCGGTGGCGCCACGCCGCCCATGCCGCCGCCGACCATCCCGGCCCCGCCGGTCGCGCAGCCGATCGTCGGTGGCGGAGCCGGCACGGGGACCGGGCCGCACAGGTCGTCGGCCGCCGGCGGCTCGCTGGCCTACACCGGAGTCCCGGTGGCGCAGTCCCTGGGCCTCGGTGGGGCCCTGGTGGCGGGCGGTGTCGCGCTCACGGCGGCGGGCTACCGTCGCCGTCGTGACCTCGCCGACTGAGAGCCCGGACGACAGCAGCGAGCACGAGAACGGCGACGACCCGCGGGCCGCCCCCATCCCGTGGGGGCCGGCCTCAGGCGTCGGGTCGCTGCCCGGCAGCGACCCGGTCGAGGCGCTGCGCCTGGTGACCGGTGAACTGCCGGACTTCCCGCACCTGCCCGAGCTCCCCGACCGCGGCGTGGGTGCCGATCTGATCGGGCGCTCCGCCGGGTTGCTGGTGGACGTCGCCGTCGACCTGACCCCGGCCGGCTGGCGGCTGGTCGCCCGACCGGGGATCGACCAGCGCCGGGCCCGCGAGCTGCTCGACCGCGACCTCGACGCCCTCTACGAGGTCGCCGAGCGCTACACCGGGCCGTTCAAGGTGCAGGCCGCCGGCCCCTGGACCCTGGCCGCCGGGCTCGAGCGCACCCGCGGGGACCGCGCCGTCGTCGACGCCGGTGCCCGGCGCGACCTGGTCCAGTCGCTGGCCGAAGGCCTGGTCGCGCACGTGGCCGCCGTGTCCGCGCGGGTGCCCGGGGCGACCGTCGTCGTCCAGCTCGACGAGCCCTCGGTGCCCGCCGTCCTGCAGGGCGGGGTGCCCACCGCCAGCGGCTTCGGCAAGCTCGCGGCCATCGAGTCGACCGTGGTCGAGGAGGGGCTCGCCGACCTGGTCGGCCGGCTGCCCGTGCCGGTGGTGGTGCACTGCTGTGCCATCCGCGCACCGCTGGGCCTGTTCCGGGCCGCCGGGGCCGCCGGGCTGTCCTTCGACCTGGGCCTGGTGCAGGATCTCGACGCCATCGGGACGGCGGTCGAGGCCGGCACCCACCTGCTCGTCGGCGTCGTCCCGGGCACCGACTCCGCCCTGCCCGCCCCCAAGGCCACCGCCAGCCGGCTGCAGGGCTGGTGGCGGGAGCTGGGCTTCCCGGCCGAGCAACTGCACACCGCGGTCACGCTCACCCCGTCCTGCGGCCTGGCCGGCGCGGGGCAGGCGTACGCCCGGTCGGCGATGGCCCACGTGCGGGAGGCGGCGAAGTACCTGCTGCCGGAGTGAGGGGATTCCTGACATGACGTCGGAACGCTGGGACCACGTCCCTCATGGCTACGGGGCCGACACGCCGCCGGGATCCACCAGGGGCCCTGGCGGGAAGCGCGGTGGTCGTCGCGGCGGCGAGGACTGGCTCGCCCGACGCCGAAAGCTCGGTCGATCGGCGTCTGACCTGGGCTTTCGCCTTGTCGACACGTCCTCTCGGCGGTAGACTTCGAACACATGTTCGAAGCCGTCGGGAGGTGTCATGGGCGAGTTGTCCTCAGCCCTGGACGGCCTGGCGGCCGACGACCTGCACACGATGGCCTCCCCGCAGGTGCTCGACCGGGTCGCCGAGCTGGTCCGGGCATCGAACCGG
>JAOPWG010000143.1 GCA_025965775.1 Modestobacter sp.
AAGAACGTGGGCACCTTCTTCGGCGAGGTGCCGGAGAACTGGTCGCTGCGGCTGGGCGACCTGGCGGGCCACCCGGCCGGGGAGACCGTGGACCGCGTCGTCCTGGACATGCTCGAGCCGTGGGCCGTGCTGCCGACCGTCGCCGCGGCGCTACGCCCCGGCGGGGTGCTGGTCGGCTACGTGGCCACGACGACCCAGCTGTCCACCTACGTCGAGGCGGTCCGGGCGCAGGGCGTGTGGACCGAGCCGTACGCCTGGGAGACGCTGCTGCGCCCCTGGCACGCGGAGGGCCTGGCGGTCCGGCCGGAGCACCGGATGGTGGCCCACACCGCCTTCCTGGTCACCGCCCGCCGGCTCGCCGAGGGGGCCGTCGCACCGCTGCGCCAGCGCCGCAAGTCCCTCGCCTGAGCACACCGCGGACGTCGGTCGCATGTCGCCGGGATGACGCGGCGAACCGCCCGGCACAGGGGCCCGAGGACCTGCGGCACTGTCGGCGTCCGCGTGTATAGATTGGCTTCCTGGCTCCCCCCGATGTGTGTGGAGGTGCGCGATGGCCCTGGGTCCGGACGAGTTCAAGGCGCGACGTGAGCGTGACGTCGAGTCTCTGGTGAGCCAGATCTCCTACCTCGAGGAGGAGATCGGACTGCTGCGACGCAAGGTCTCCGACAGCCCGCGTCAGGTGCGCGCGCTCGAGGAGCGGCTCGCCGAGGCGGAGGGCCGCGCGGCTTTCCTCTCCGAACGCAACGACAAGCTGGCCGGCACGCTGCGTGACGCGCGGCAGCAGCTGGTCACGCTCAAGGAGGAGATCGACCGGCTCGGCCAGCCCCCGTCGGGCTACGGCGTCTTCCTGGAGCGCTTCGAGGACGGCACGGTCGACGTCTTCACCAGCGGCCGCAAGCTGCGGGTGTCGGTCTCGCCGGCCGTCGACCTGGATGTCCTGGCACACGGCCAGGAGGTCATGCTCAACGAGGCGATGAACGTCGTCGAGGCCTGCGGGTTCGAGCGGGCCGGGGACGTCGTCATGCTCAAGGAGCTGCTCGAGCCGATCGAGGGCTGCCCGCGGCGCGCCCTGGTCATCGGGCACACCGACGAGGAGCGGGTGGTCTACCTCGCCGAGTCCCTCACCGGTCAGCCGTTGCGCAGCGGCGACTCGCTGCTGCTGGACTCCCGCTCGGGTTACGTCTACGAGCGGATCCCCAAGAGCGAGGTCGAGGAGCTCATCCTCGAAGAGGTCCCCGACATCGACTACACCGACATCGGCGGTCTCTCCCGGCAGATCGAGCAGATCCGCGACGCCGTGGAGCTGCCGTTCCTGCACTCGGACCTGTTCCGGGAGTACGAGCTGCGGCCGCCGAAGGGCATCCTGCTCTACGGGCCGCCCGGGTGCGGGAAGACGCTGATCGCCAAGGCCGTCGCCAACTCCCTGGCCAAGAAGGTCGCCGCGCTGCGCGGTGAGTCCGACACCAACCAGGGCCGGTCGTTCTTCCTCAACATCAAGGGCCCCGAGCTGCTGAACAAGTACGTCGGGGAGACCGAGCGGCACATCCGCCTGGTCTTCCAGCGGGCCCGGGAGAAGGCCAGCGAGGGCACGCCGGTCATCGTGTTCTTCGACGAGATGGACTCGATCTTCCGCACCCGCGGGTCCGGGGTGTCCTCGGACGTGGAGAGCACCATCGTCCCGCAGCTGCTCAGCGAGATCGACGGCGTCGAGGGGCTGGAGAACGTCATCGTCATCGGCGCCTCCAACCGCGAGGACATGATCGACCCGGCGATCCTCCGGCCGGGCCGGCTCGACGTGAAGATCAAGATCGAGCGGCCGGACGCCGAGGCGGCACGGGACATCTTCAGCAAGTACCTGACGACGACGCTGCCCATCCACTCCGACGACCTGGCCGAGCACGGCGGCAGCCGTGAGGCGACCATCGCCGGGATGATCCAGAGCACCGTCGAGCGGATGTACACCGAGACCGAGGAGAACCGCTTCCTGGAGGTCACCTACGCCAACGGTGACAAGGAGGTCCTGTACTTCAAGGACTTCAACTCCGGCGCGATGCTGCAGAACATCGTCGACCGGGCCAAGAAGATGGCGATCAAGGACCGGCTCGAGACCGGCGTCGGCGGGCTGCGCGTCGGGCACCTGATGGCTGCCTGCGTGGACGAGTTCAAGGAGAACGAGGACCTGCCCAACACGACCAACCCCGATGACTGGGCGCGGATCTCGGGCAAGAAGGGCGAGCGGATCGTCTACATCCGCACGCTCATCTCCGGGAAGGGCAGCGAGAGCGGCCGGGCGATCGACACTGCGACCAACACCGGCCAGTACCTGTAACGACCGCCTACCGGGCCCCTGCCGCATCGCGGCAGGGGCCCGTCGGTGCCTCCGGGCCCGTCACGGTCGGTCGCCGTCCCTACGCGGCCCACGCCGCCTCGACGCCTAACCTGTGGCCCATGAGCGTGCGACGGGTGATGGGCACCGAGCTCGAGTACGGGATCTCCGTGCCGGGTCAGCCGACGGCGAACCCGACGACGCTGTCCAGCCAGGTGGTCAACGCCTGGTCGGTGGCCGAGGCGCCGACGCGTCGCCGGCCGCGGTGGGACTTCGAGGAGGAGTCGCCGCTGCGCGACGCCCGCGGCTTCGATCTGTCCCCGGCCAGCGCGCTGGACCACAACGACCAGGACGAGGACGCCGGGATGGCCAACGTCATCCTCACCAACGGCGCCCGGCTCTACGTCGACCACGCGCACCCGGAGTACTCGACACCGGAGGTCACCAGTCCCCGCGACATCGTGCTGTGGGACAAGGCGGGGGAGCTGGTGATGGCCGAGGCCGCCCGCCGGGCCGCGCGCGTGCCGGGGACGAGTCCGATCCAGCTCTACAAGAACAACACCGACGGGAAGGGCGCCTCCTACGGGGCGCACGAGAACTACCTGATGGACCGCAAGACGCCGTTCATCGACATCATCCGCGGGCTCATCCCGTTCTTCGTCACCCGCCAGGTGTTCGCCGGCGCGGGCCGGGTCGGCATCGGGGCGGAGGGACGCAAGCAGGGCTTCCAGCTGTCCCAGCGAGCCGACTTCTTCGAGGTCGAGGTGGGGCTGGAGACGACGCTGAAGCGGCCGATCATCAACACCCGCGACGAGCCGCACGCCGACGCCGACAAATACCGCCGGCTGCACGTGATCATCGGCGACGCGAACCTCGCGGAGCTGTCGACCTACCTCAAGGTCGGGACGACGTCGCTGGTGCTCGCGATGATCGAGGCGAAGGCGCTGAGCCGGGACCTCACCATCGAGGAGCCGGTCGCCGAGCTGCAGGCGATCAGCCACGACCCGTCGCTGACCCACCAGGTGCGGCTGCGTGACGGCCGTCGGCTGACCGCGCTGGAGGTGCAGCAGGAGTACCTGGCGCAGGCCCAGCGGTTCGTCGCCGCCACCGGGGACGACGACGAGCAGACCGCCGACGTGCTCCGCCGCTGGGCCGAGGTGCTCGAGGACCTCTCGATCGACCCCATGCGCTGCGCGGACCGGCTGGACTGGCCGGCCAAGTTGCGGCTGCTCGAGGGCTACCGGAAGCGCGACGGGCTGTCCTGGGGGGATTCCCGGCTGCATCTGGTGGACCTGCAGTACGCCGACGTCCGGCCGGACAAGGGGCTGTACCACCGTCTGGTGGCCCGCGGCGCGATGCGGCGGATGCTCACCGACGCCGAGGTGACCCGGGCGATGACCAGCCCGCCCACCGACACCCGGGCGTACTTCCGTGGCGAGTGCCTGCGTCGGTACCCCGCCCAGGTCGCCGCGGCCTCCTGGGACTCGGTGGTCTTCGACGTCGGCCGGGAGAACCTCGTGCGCATCCCGACCATGGAGCCGCTGCGCGGCACCCAGGCGCACGTCCAGGCGCTGTTCGAGTCCACGGCGAACGCGCAGGAGCTGGTCGACACCATCACCGGGGCGTGACGCGGAGGTCGGTTCCTGTCATACCCCGCGGGTAGCTTCAGCGGCAGCAGACCCACACCAGACACCGGAGGGTGAGATGGCCACGAGGGACACCGGCGGGCAGCAGAAGGCCACGCGCACGCGCGAGGAGACCGACGAGGTCGAGGCGTCGGTCGACACCGACGTCGCCGAGCGCCACAAGGAGATGACCGAGGACGTCGACTCGATCCTCGACGAGATCGATGGGGTGCTCGAGGAGAACGCCGAGGAGTTCGTTCGGCAGTACGTACAAAAGGGCGGCCAATGAGCAACTCTGCACAAAATCGGCATGGACACCGAGTTCTGTCGGGATTGTCGGAGTCATGAGCCGGTCTCGGATCTCTCGAGGCACGCCCGTTCTCGAGATGGACTGGCCTTCTACTGCCGTGAGCACCTTGCCGAGCGATCGCTGAGAAGTCGCGAGGCACGACGGATCACACCACGCGTCCAGCGACAGGCACCGAAAGACCTGGATGTGCCGGACGGGCACCCGTGGTGCCCCGACTGCGAGCGGGTGTTACCGCTCGAGGACCTCGTCCGGACTGTTCGCACGGCGAGCGGATTTCACGCTCACTGCAAGCCCTGCCACAACCAACGATCGCGGGCGTCACGCAGGAAGGTCGGCGGTTCGCGCACCTACCACCTGACGCGGCGGTACGGCCTCACCGCACAGGGGGTGGACCCCCTCCTCGAGGCGCAGGGTGGTCTGTGCGCGGTCTGCCGGGCAGCACCGGCCGCGCACGTCGACCACGACCACGCGACCGGCGTCGTCCGGGAGTCGTTGTGCGTCAACTGCAGCGGCGGCCTCGGCCGGTTCACGGACGAGCCGGTGGTCCTCCGGTCCGCCGCGGACTACGTCGAGCGGCACCGCGCCCGGCAGCAGGCGGCGGGGGAGGGCAGCGCCGGCTCCCGGCCCGGCACCCCGGCCCGCCCCGGCACCCCGCCGGTAGGGTCGGCGGAGCGTCGGAACGGCCGGTCGAGCGCCGCTCGACGGGCCGCACACACCAGTACGGACAGCCGTCAGCATGCGGCAGGAGAGGCGGATACGTGAGCGAGCTCGCGAGCTCACCCAGGAGCGCAGCAGCGCCGCGAACGCGGCAGCCGAGCGCCGGCGAGGCGGGCTCGTGAGCGAGCAGTCGGCTGGCCGGAGCGGGTTCCCGCCCGCCTACCTGGACCGGGTGGGCTCCTCGTTCACCGACTTCCTGGGCCTCACCGCACCCCAGCTGTTGCCGGGCCGGCGCCCGCTCCCGGCCATGCCGGCCGCTGACCTGGGACCGCACGCCACCACGATCGTGGCGGTCACGTTCGAGGGCGGCGTCCTGATGGCCGGTGACCGACGGGCCACCATGGGCAACCTGATCTCCTCCCGGGACATCGAGAAGGTCTACGCCGCCGACTCCTGGTCGGTGATCGG
>JAOPWG010000148.1 GCA_025965775.1 Modestobacter sp.
GAGGCCGCCCGGTGAGGGTCCACCGGCTGGCCGTCACGGCCTTCGGCCCCTTCGCCGACACGGTCACCGTCGACCTCGACGAGGTCGGCCGCGACGGGCTCTTCCTGCTCTGGGGCCCTACCGGGGCAGGCAAGACCACGCTGCTGGACGCGATCGTGTTCGCCCTCTACGGCACCGTCCCCGGTGCGCGGGGCGAGGAGCGGCGACTGCGCAGCGACCACGCGGCGCCCGGGGTCCGCACCGAGGTCGAGTGCGAGGTGTCGCTGGGCGGGGAACGGCTGCTGGTCCTCAGGCGGCCCGAGCAGCAACGTCCCAAGCTGCGCGGCACCGGCTGGACCACCGAGCAGGCCAGGCTCACCGTGCAGCGCTGGGGTGCCGATGGCTGGGAGCCGGTGAGCACCCGGATCGACGAGGGCTCCGAGCACCTGCGCAGCCGGCTGGGGCTGTCGGCCGAGCAGTTCTGTCAGGTCGTGCTGCTGCCGCAGGGCGACTTCGCGCGCTTCCTGCGTGCCGAGCCGGAGGACCGCGGCCGGCTGTTGCGCACGCTCTTCGACGTCGGGCGGTTCGCCCGGGCCGAGGACTGGCTGGCCGAGGAACGGCGCAGCGCCCACCAGGACCTCGAGAAGGTCACCGCCCGGATGGGCACCCTGGTCGCCCTGGTCGCCCAGGTCGCCGACGTGGACGTCCCCGAGGAGCTCGTCCCCGAGCTCGTGGGCGCGGCGGCCGGTGCGCGGGTCGACCCCTGGGTCGCCCGGGTGCGTGCCGGTGCTGCTGCCCGGCTGGCGGCCGAGCAGGCCGACGCCGAGCGTGCCGCCGAGCGGGTGGCCGACGTCGACCGCGCCCTGGCCGAGGCGCGGGCGCTCGAGGACCGGCACGCCCGCCGGGAGAAGGCCCGGGCGCAGCGGGAGCGGCTCGCCGGGCAGGACAGCGAGCTGGCCGGGGTCCGCGCCGTGCTCGACGCCGGACGGCGGGCGGAGCCGCTGCGTGACGTCCTGGAGTCCACCGGGCGCACCGCGCTCGAGGCCGAGCAGGCCACGGAGGTCCTGGTCGCCGCCCAGCACAGCTGGACGGCGGTGGCCGCCGGACGGGAAGCCACCACCGTGCTCGCCCGGGAGCTGCGCGACGGAGCGGCCGCAACCCGCACGCTGCTGCCCGAGGTGCAGCGCGGCGAGCAGTTGGTGCGCCGCGTCGGGCAGCTGCTCGACGCCGTCACCGAGCTGGATCGCCGGGTGGCGCAGGGTGCCGCCGACCTGGCGGGCTGGCCGGCCCGGCTCACCGCGCAGGAGGCCGTCGTCGCAGCCGCCCAGGACGCGGTCAGCCGGCTGCCCGGGGTGTCCTCCGGGGTCGCTGCCCTGCAGGAGGCCTCGGACGCCGCCCGGATGGCCGGAGAACTCGCCGAGCAGGTTGCGGTCAGCCGGAGCGCGGAGCAGGACGCGCGCGAGGCCCTCCTCGACGCGCGTGACCGGCTGGCCGAGCTGCGGTCGGCGCGGCTCGACGGGATGGCCGCCGAGCTCGCCGCGGAGCTGACCGACGGCGCCGACTGCCCGGTGTGTGGCTCCACCGACCACCCGCGCCCGGCAGCCGCATCTGCGGCGTCGGTCACCGCTGACGACGAGGAGCGGGCCCGGCAGGCCGTCGACCTCGCCGAACACCGTCTGGCCGCCGCGCGATCCGTGCTGGAGGACCAGCAACGACAGCTGGCCGTACAGCGGGCCCGGGCCGGCGGCACGGCAGCGGAGGAGCTGGGGACGGCGCTGGCTGCAGCGCAGGCGGAGGAGCAGCGCACGGCCACCCTCGCGGCCGGTCTCGACCAGGCACGGACCGAGCTCTCCCGGCTCACCGCGCAGCGGGACGCCACCCAGCAGGAGCTGGCCGAGGACCGGGAGCAGCTCGAGCGGACCCGGGCCGAGTCCGCCGCCGCGGCAACCGCCTCGACCGAGCTGCACGGCCGGCTGGCTGCAGCCTGCGGCGAGGACCCCGATCTCGACAGCCGGATCGTCCGGCTGGTCGCCGAGGCCGAGCGCTGCGAGGCGCTGGTCGAGGCCTCCGGAGCCGAGCTGCGCGCCCGCGCCGCCGCGGACAGCGCCCGGCGGGCGGCCGAACAGCGGATCGCGGAGAGCGGCTTCGCCGACCTGCCGGCCGCGGCCGACGCGCTGCTCGACCGGGGACGACTGGCCGCACTCGCGGCGCAGGTGGAGGAGCACGACCGTCAGGTCGCCGGGGTCAGTGCCATCCTGGCCGAACCGGAGCTGTCCGATCTCGGCCCACGGCCGGACCTGGGCGCCGCTCAGTCGCTGTGCCGGGAGGCCACTGCGGCCCGGGAGGCCGCGGTGACCGCAGCCCAGCAGGCCCGCCGGTGCGCGGAGTCGCTGGACGAGCTCGCCGGTGAGGTGACCGCCGTCGAGGTGGAGTTGGACGAGCGCCGCGCGTGGGCCGATCAGGTCACCGCACTCGCCGACCTGGTGAACGGCCGAGGCTCCAACCAGCTGCGGATGCGATTGCAGTCCTTCGTGCTCGCCGCCCGGCTCGAGCAGGTCGCCGAGGTGGCCAGCCGACGGCTGCAGGACAAGTCCGGCGGTCGCTACACGTTCGTGCACAGCGACGCCCTGGGCCGCAACGGTGCCCGCGGCGGGCTGGGGCTCGACGTCCTGGACGAGTACACCGGCGTGCGCCGCCCCACGAAGACCCTGTCGGGCGGGGAGAGCTTCATGGCCTCGCTGGCCCTGGCCCTCGGGTTGGCCGATGTGGTGACGGCCGAGAGCGGGGGAGTGCAACTGGACACCCTGTTCGTCGACGAGGGCTTCGGCACCCTCGACCCGCAGGCGCTGGACGCGGTGATGACGGTGCTGGACGAACTGCGCCGGGGTGGGCGCACGGTCGGCCTGATCAGCCACGTCGAGGAGCTGCGGACCCGGATCAGCAGCCGGGTGGAGGTCGTGGCCGGCCGGCACGGCTCGCGGCTGGCGGGCTGACCGCGGACGGCGTGGCCCGGCTGCGGCGCGCGGAGGCCCAGGAGCCAGCCCCCATCGCCGGTCGAGCGGGCCCGGGACGACTGTGTCAGACCGACTGATCCACCGGGGTGGACGGGCTGAAGCGGGCGTCCGCGGCCGCCGGGTGGTCGGGGGCGACGAAGATCCACCGGCGGTAGGACAGGAACCGGATGACCGTGCCGGCCGCGATCGAAGCCACGTTCACCAGTTGCAGCACCAGCGCGCTGTCCTGGCCGAGCGCATAGCGGACGAACCCGACGGCGCCCAGGGACAGCAGCAGGGTCACCCCGTTCACCACCGCGAACAGCAGGTACTCCCGGCCCAGACCGGTCCGCGCGCGGTGGGAGAAGGACCAGTACCGGTGAGCCGCGTAGGCGACCGACATCGAGACCACGGTCGACAGCAGCTTGGCCGTCACCGCACCGATCCCCGCATGGGCGTACAGGACCTGGAAGAGCCCGATGTCCAGGAGAAAGCAGCAGCCACCGACGATCCCGAAGGCGCTCAGTTCTTTGACCAGGAGACGCCACGTCGTACCGATTCGGCGGCTGATGCCTACCGGACTCTGCACGGGTCGACTGTACTGACTCAGGGCGGCCCACGCCGGATGCAGAACGGCCGGTCGGACCCGTGTGCGACGCCCGATCACCGGTCACGCTGGGTCAGCCGACGGCCGGCCGATAGCCTTGACCCACCATGGCTGACCCTCTCGACCCGCGCACAGGCATGCCCGTGGTGGCGATGGTCGGCGGCGGCCAGCTCTCCCGCATGACCCACCAGGCCGCGATCGCCCTGGGGCAGACGCTCCGCGTACTGGCCGCGGACCCGGACGAGTCGGCGGCCCTGGTCACTGCGGACGTCCAGCTCGGCGACCACCGCGAGCTGGCCGACCTGCGTCGGCTGGCCGAAGGCGCCACGGTGGTCACCTTCGACCACGAGCACGTGCCGACCGAGCACCTGCAGGCGCTGGTCGATGCCGGGCACCGGGTGGCGCCCGGGCCGGGGGCCTTGGTGCACGCCCAGGACAAGCTGGTCCTGCGCCGCGCGTTGGCCGAGGCCGGGGAGCCGCAGCCCGCATGGGCGGAGGCCCACACCGCCGCGGACGTCACCGCGTTCGCCGACCGGCACGGCTGGCCGGTGGTCCTCAAGACGCCCCGCGGTGGCTATGACGGCCGGGGGGTCTTCGTGGTGGCCGACCCGGCGGAGGCCGCCGTTCTGCTCGAGCGGCACGGCACGCTGCTCGTGGAGGAGCGGGTGGCCATGGTCCGTGAACTGGCCGCCCAGGTCGCCCGCTCGCCCTTCGGGCAGGTGGCGGTCTGGCCGGTGGTGGAGACCGTGCAGCGGGACGGCGTCTGCAACGAGGTGCTGGCCCCGGCCCCGGGGCTGGACGAGGCGCTGGCCACCGCGGCGCAGGAGCTCGCCGTCCGGATCGCCGACCGGCTCGGCGTGGTCGGCATGCTGGCCGTCGAGTTGTTCCAGACCGCCGACGGCATCGTGGTCAACGAGCTGGCCATGCGGCCGCACAACTCCGGCCACTGGACGATCGAGGGTGCCCGTACCAGCCAGTTCGAGCAACACCTGCGCGCCGTCCTGGACTACCCGCTGGGGTCGACGGCAATGACCGCACCGGTGGTGGTGATGGCCAATGTCCTGGGCGGAGACACCGCCGATACGGACTGGGCCGGGCCGGGCCTGGACGAACGCGTGCACCACCTGATGGCGCACTGGCCCGACGTGAAGCTGCACTGGTACGGCAAGGGCCAGCGCCGGGGCCGCAAGCTGGGTCACGTCACCGCACTGGGCGAGGACCTCACCGAGGTCCGGGCCCGCGCGGTGGCCGCGGCCCGCTACCTGGCCGACGGCGTCGTGGACCCTGCCTTCGCCTTTCCCGACGATCACTGATCCTTCGAGAAGCAGGAGTCCCGACACATGAGCGATCCGATCGTCGGCATCGTGATGGGCAGCGACTCCGACTGGCCGATGCTGGCGCCCGCGGCCGAGGCGCTGGCCGAGTTCGGCGTTCCGTACGAGGTGCACGTCGTCTCGGCCCACCGCACCCCGCGGCGGATGCTCGACTACGCCGAAGGGGCAGCCGGGCGGGGGCTGCGGGTGGTCATCGCCGGGGCCGGGGGAGCGGCCCACCTGCCCGGGATGATCGCCGCGGCCACCCCGCTCCCGGTGATCGGCGTCCCCCGGCCCCTGGACTCTCTCGACGGCCTGGACAGCCTGCTGTCGATCGTGCAGATGCCCGCAGGTGTCCCGGTGGCCACGGTCGGCATCGGCGGTGGCCGCAACGCCGGGCTGCTCGCCGTCCGTGTGCTGGCCGCCGGCGACGAGCAGCTGCGCGCCGCCGTCGAGCGGTTCCAGGCCGGGCTGGCCGACGCCGTGGTGGCCCGGGACGCCCGTCTCCAGGAGCGACTCAGCCCTGGCTGATCCCCTCCGTGCATGACGGGCACGTCAGACACCTGAGGGGAGCGTCCCATCACTTAGAGTGGCCGCCTAGGGAAGGCCGCTCGGCCCTCCCGCTGTATCCGTCGGGAGAGGCGTGCACTACCTCATCAGCACCGCGGGAAACCCCAACGTCGGCGACGAGCTGATCACCCGCACCTGGCTCCGGCTGCTCGCCGATCGGGATCCAGGCGAGGAGGTCTGGCTGGACTGCCCCAACCCGGCCGGCGCCCAGGCGCTCTTTGCCGACGAGCACCCCCGGTTGCGTTGCGTCGACACGCTCTTCCGCCTGTGCTGGGAGGCACCGTCGGACGTCTCGTGGAATGTGGCCTCGTTCGTCCTCATGGCCCTGGACGATCATGGACACGCCCCCCGCTGGGTCCCGGGCCTGCGGGCCTTCGCCCGCGCGTCCACGGTCCACCTCCTCGGTGGCGGTTACGTCAACGACATCTGGCCCCGGCACGTGGGGCTGCTGGCCGCACTCGACTGGGCGGCCCGGCGCGGCGCCTCGACCGCGGTGACGGGTCAGGGGTTCGCGCCGCTGGACCGCGACCAGGGGCCGCTGGTCCGACACCTGCTCGAGCGGGTCGACGTGGTCGACGTCCGCGACGCGGTCAGTGCCCGGCTGATCGGCCGGCCCGAGAGCCTCACCGGTGACGACCTGTGGCTCGCCGACCTCGGCGACCTCGTGGACCACGAACGGGCGCAGGACCTGGATGCGTTGGTCTGTGTCCAGGGCGACCTACTGGACGTGAGTGGAGAACGGCTGATGGCCCAGTGTCTCGAGCACCTGCGTCGTTGGGGCGTCCCCGCCGAGCGGACGGCGGTGATCGAGTGCATCCCACGCGTGGACCGTCAGGTCTTCGATGGCCTGGACAGGCTGCTCCCTGGACTTCAGTTCATCCCGTGGATGGAGATCCTCGAGCGGGGATTCCCCGCGGCCGGGCACCAGCGATGGTTCAGTTCCCGTTTCCACCCGCACCTCGTCGCCGCCCGAACGGGCGCTCGTGGCGTCGCCGTCCCTGTCCGATCCGGCTACTACGACGTCAAGCACCAGTCCCTGGTCGAGGCGGGCTCGTCGTGGCGGATCCTATCGACGGAGGACACGGACGTGTGGGACCCGGGGGACGGCCGGAGCTCGGGGCAGTTGGCGCGCAACGAGCAACGTATCCGGGCCCGCAAGGAGGCCGTCGCCACGACCCTCTATGGGGCCAGGGCGGTCCGCGGACCCGGCGACGCCCGGCCGACGGTCCCGGCGGGTGCGGCCTGACCCCTGCTCCGTCGAGTCCTATGCTCCACTCGTGGGTAGCAATGCTGGGCTGTATGCGCTGACCGAAGAGCACGACGCGATCCGCGAGGCGGTGCGGGACATCGCCGAGCGGGAGATCGCGCCGTTCGCCGCCGAGGTGGACGCCGATTCCCGGTTCCCGATCGAGGCGCAGAAGGCGCTGACGGCGGCCGGTTTCCAGGCCACCCACATCCCTGAGGCCTACGGCGGCGAGGGTGCCGACGCCATCGCCACCTGCATCGTCATCGAGGAGGTCGCCCGGGTCGACGCCAGCGCGTCGCTGATCCCGGCGGTGAACAAGCTCGGCTCGATACCGATCATCCTGTCCGCCTCCGAGGCGCTGAAGCAGCAGGTGCTGCCCTCCATCGCCGCGGGCGAGGCGATGATCAGCTACGGCCTGTCCGAGCGCGAGGCCGGTTCCGACGCCGCGGCGATGAAGACCCGTGCCCGGCGCGAGGGCGACACCTGGGTCCTCAACGGCACCAAGGCCTGGATCACCAACTCCGGGGTCTCGCAGTGGTACACGGTCATGGCCGTCACCGACCCGGAGAAGGGTGCCAACGGCATCTCCGCCTTCGTCGTGCACCGCGACGACCCGGGCTTCGCCGTCGGGCCCAAGGAACGGAAGATGGGCATCAAGGGCTCGCCCACCTGCGAGCTGTACTTCACCGACTGCACCATCCCGGCCGACCGCATGATCGGCGAGCCGGGCACCGGGTTCAAGACCGCGCTGCGCACGCTCGACTTCACCCGGCCGACGATCGGTGCGCAGGCCGTGGGCATCGCGCAGGGCGCCCTGGACGCGGCGGTGGCGTACACCAAGGAACGCCGACAGTTCGGCTCGGCCATCTCGGCCTTCCAGGGCGTGCAGTTCATGCTCGCCGACATGGAGATGCGGATCGAGGCGGCCCGCCACCTGGTGTACGTGGCCGCCGCCGCGGGCGAGCAGGGGCGCCCGGACGTCACCCGGGTCTCCGCCTCCGCCAAGGCCTTCGCCTCCGACGTGGCCATGCAGGTCACCACCGACGCGGTCCAACTGTTCGGTGGTGCCGGGTACACGCAGGACTTCCCGGTCGAGCGGATGATGCGCGACGCCAAGATCACCCAGATCTACGAGGGCACCAACCAGGTCCAGCGCATGGTGATCGCACGGAGTCTCCTGAAGTAGGACGTCGACCAGCGTTCTTGCAGGTCAGGGACATGCTTGGCCGCCTGAAGGGTGCTGGCACCAGCCATCGAGGCATTCGTCGTCGGAGTGGATTCGGCACCCGCCGGAACCGCGAGGCGCCGTCGATGTGACGCTTGTGTGACGGCTCGCTGCGTGGCACCTCACGAGGACTCCGACGTCTGTCGGTGCGTGTGGTGATGATGGTCAGGTGAGCCGGTCGGAGCAGGTGGTGGACGATGCGATCCGCATCGGACAGGAGAACCGGCAGACACTCGAACTCGCGCGTCGGCATCGCCTGAACATGCAGTTCGTCGAGTCCGGCGGGCGGGGCATGGCCGAGGAGGCGACGGGCCTCCCGATCAACATGCGGCAGGTGCGGTGCCCCGTGGCCTTCGGGTCCCAGTCCATGAATCTGCTCGGCATCGCCAGTGAGTTCTACGAGGACCACTGCGTCGGGTGCTCCTTGCGGCGGCCGACCGGTGAGGTCCCGAACCCGAGATGAGTGGGGTCATCCACATCACGCCGAAGTACGGGGCGTGCCCCTGCCCGCCCTGCGTCAGCCGAAGGCGCTGATCGAGGCCAGAACACCGCAGCCGATCAGCGGAGACTGGGGGGAGGAGCGCGATGCTCCTCCCCCCAGTGGTGCTACTACGCCTGCGCGCCGTCGGTCAGCGCGCGGTGGGCGTCCTGGACCTGCGCCGCCAAGGTGGCCCGGAGGCCGTCGGCGGTGCTCCGGATGTTGGCCAGGGCCTTCTCCGCGGTGGACACGTGCTTGCTGACGTCCTCGAAGCGGGTCAGCAGGTCGAGCAGGTGGCCAACAGCAGTACGAGCGCGGCTGACGTCGATGGCGGGGTCCGCGCTGGTCTGCGCGGCAGCCAGGACCGTCAGCTCGCGGACCACACCGAGGACCAGGCTCATCACCTGGGGATCCTCGGCCGCCACGATCCAGCTGGCAGCGATCTGGCGCTCCACCGCAGACAGCTCCACCTGGAAGAACACCGTCCGGCCGATCACCACGAAGGCGACGACAGGGCGGTCGTCCGTGAGGCTGTGGTGGATCTGGGCCAGGCTCAACCACCTGATCCCGTACGGCAGCCCGGCTGCGGGGCTGTCGAACGCTGAGGACGGAAGCGCGCGATCGGCCGCGACGTCGGGGTCACCGGAGTACAGCGCGCAGTGCCGCGAGACCTGGCTCTCGATGCCGCTTCCGTCCTGCACGCTGAACCGGTCGTAGTGCGCCCCCTTCGACGTCCGTTGCGACGTCCAGCGCGTCCGCCAGCGGCCGGTGCACCTTCTGCGCGGTGTACAGCGCTTCCAGTCCTGTCATGCCTGCGCCCTCGACGTAGCAACCGGCAGCACCGTGCGCGCGAGGTCCAACAAGGGCAATCGGTTCGTTGGAGAAGTCTTGGATGGTCGAAACCAGTGCTGCGTTCTACGAGGGGGGACCTGGCTGGGGATGGCGCGGATCGTCACCACGAGGGGCGCCAGAGCGCCGGGGTCCAGCGCACCGAAGGCTTCCTGCCTGAGGGACATCAAGCGGGCCACCTGGGCGTCGAAGGCATCGAGGACGGAGTCGATGTCGCGTGCGGCGGTCGTGCGGCGGTCGGTCATGCCGGGCGACCGTCGGAGCGTGTCCAAGAAGGGCAATGCGCCACGGCGACATGGCGGGCGTCGGCGCAGGCGGACGGGCGTCGAACGCTGAGGCAGCGTCACCGCTGTGGGCGGGGCAATGCGCCGGACCACTGACCTGCCCGGCCAGTGAGAGGACGTTCCTCACCACCGGCCCGGCCGCGCGGATCACAGGCCGAATGCGCGCGGGTCTTGCCGAGACGTCCAACTGTGGAGCACGCTATAGATACCCCCCAGGGGTATCCGGGCGAGAGGCGGGAGCAGCGACGATGGCCATGCACGAGCACCACGGCGGACACGGGCAGACAGACGGCCGTGCCGGCAATGGACCGGCCGGTGTCGAGCACGCCGGTCATGAGCACGCCGGACACGGGCAGTCCCCGGACTCCCCGCAGGGGCGCCGGGAACTGACCTGGCTGGCGGTCAGCGCCACGATGCACTGCCTCACCGGCTGCGCAATCGGCGAGGTGCTGGGCATGGTCATCGGTACCGCGCTGGGCTGGTCGAACACCGCGACCATCGTGCTGTCGATCGTGCTGGCCTTCGTCTTCGGGTACTCACTGACCATCGCGCCAGTGCTGCGCTCGGGCCTGGCGCTCGGGGCAGCGGTGGGCGTGGCCTTCGCCGCGGACACGCTGTCGATCACGGTCATGGAAATCGTGGACAACGCCATCGTCGTGCTCATCCCGGGTGCGATGGACGCCGGCCTGGACTCGCTGCTGTTCTGGGCCTCGCTGGCCGTTGCGCTGGCCATCGCGTTCGTCATCACCGTGCCGGTCAACCGGTGGCTGATCGGCCGGGGCAAGGGCCACGCCGTGGTCCACCACTACCACCACTGACCGGCGGGGGAGATGTGTAGAAGGGAACTGTGGAGGACGCACGGCAGGGCGGGCCGACCGGCCAGCCCTGCCGCGTGCCGGTCAGCTGCCGATGTCGGTCAGCAGCCCATGCATCTCGGCGATCTCGGCCGTCTGGCTGTCCCGGATGCTCTCCGCCATCGCGATCGCGTCGGCGTTCTGACCGTCGGCTGCCTCGGTCATCGCCATGTCCACTGCGCTGGTGTGGTGGGCGATCATCTGGGTGAGGAACAGTCGGTCGAAGTCGGCGCCGGAGGCGTTGCTCAGTGCGGTCATGTCCTCCTCGGACATGCCCTCCATCTCCTCACCGTCCATGCTGCCGTGGTCCATACCGCTGTCGGTGTCGGCGCCCCAGGCTGACAGCCAGCCGGTCAGGGTGTCGATCTCTGGACCTTGTGCAGCTTCGATGCGGGCGGCCAGGTCCTTCACCCGTGGGTCGGCGGCCCGGGTCGGTGCGAGTCCTGCCATGGAGATGGCGCCCTCGTGGTGGGGCAGCATGCTCTGGGCGAAGGTCACGTCGGCGTCGTTGTGGTCAGCCGCGGCGTCGGTCGAGGTGCTGGCCGACGGGTCGCTGCTGCTGGATGAGTGGCCGTCGTGTGCCGAGCTGGGGCTGTCGTCGGAGCAGCCGGCGAGGACGAGGGTCCCGGCGATGAGGGCGCCGGTGAGGGGCCCGAGGCGTGCGGTGGTGCGGGTCATGGCGTGCTTCTCCTGGGAAGTCGGTGCGAAGGCGTGCTGCAACCGCCGCCGGGACCAGACGGAGCTGGGGCGGGGCGGTGAAAGCGGTCGGCCTACGTCCGCAGGATGCAGAGGGCGTGCAGGTCCGGTGCGCGCACCGGAGCCAGCCAGTCGGGTGCCCGGTCCCGGGCCCGGTGCAGAGCCGGGATGGTGAGCGCGAGCAGTCGGGGCACGAGCAGCGCGAGCAGGACCGCCAGGCCCGTGGCGAGCACTGCCAGGCACAGCGTCCACAGGTGACCGGTGGACCCGTGTGGATCGCCGTGACCGGCACCTGGGCTGCCTTCGACAAGGTCAGTCGCGGGCGGGGCGGCACTGTTCATCGGCATGACAGCGGTATGGGTGACCGCCATGGCGACGAACGGGTCGGCGGGGGAGTGGCCGTCAGCCGCCACGGATGCGGTCGAGAGGACGGAGGCGGCGTGCATCCCGCCGGCGGTGTGGGACTCGTCGGCGGCCGAGGTGCACTGCAGGCCGTGCATGGCGAAGACAGCGGCGAGCATCAGCAGCGCCGTCCACAGTCGTGCAGCCATCGCCACCCCCTCCTTCTCCAGGCTACTGCCGGATACCCCCGGGGGGTGTGCCAGGGTGGGAGGCGGCGTCAGTGACCGCCGTGTCCCGTCGGCCGGTGGCGGTCAGCGGGAGCGGCCGGCGTGGGGTTCCCCGCGGCGGCGGTGGCGCTGACCCAGGTGGCGGTGAGCTCGTTGCGCTGACCGAAGCGTTCCAGGTGGCTGCCCAGCACGTGCTGCACCCGCGCCAGTGCCTCGGCGTCGGGCGCCTCGGCCAGCAGGGTCAACATGCCGTCGCCGGTGATGACAGTGCCGGTGCCGCCGGCGATCTCGGCGGTCGAGACGTTGCCGGCGGTCGCCCAGGTGACCCGGCGGCCCAGGTGGGACAGCAGCTGCTTGGCGTACCGGTCGGGGGTGTCGGTCGGCACATCGGCGCGTGCGATCACGGAGGTCATGGGAACAGCCTGCTCCCTACGCCGCCGCGGCCAGCCGGTGAGCGGGTGAGCCGGGGGCCGGGATCGCCGATGGTCGGGCGCCGTGATGCAGACGACCTGGCCACTGCCGCGGACTCGCGTACTTTCGTATCTGTGCATACAAGCATCGAGGACTTCGTGATGCCGAGCCCGGAGGCGGTGGCTGCGGTCGCCGACCGGCTGCGGCTGCTCGCCGAGCCCACCCGGCTGACCATCTGCGTCGCCCTGGCCCAGGGGGAGTCCAACCCGGGCTGCTTGGCTGAGTTGGCCGGCGTCGCACCGGCCGCCCTCTCTCAACAGCTGTCCCGCTTGCGTCTCGCCGGTGTCGTGAAGGCCCGCCGGGACGGGCAGCGGATCTGGTACGAGCTGGTCGACCCCGAGGTCATCGGGCTCGTCGAGCACCTGCTCGGTGCCACCCGCGCCGCTCAAGGCACCGCCACCGCCCGCACCACCACCGGAGGCACCGCCGCGACCGGCGCGGAGCTGCGCGCGTGAGCCACACCGACACCTGCACGGTCGACGGGCACACCGACGGGCACGCCCAGCAGGCAACCGCGCCGAGTTTCCTGGATCCGGCACCTTCGACGGTCGCGGCTCGGGCAGGCCGGGTCACCTCATTCCTCGGGCTGCCGGAGGTGCGGTGGGCGGCGCTGTCGCTGGCCTGCTTCCTGCTCGCGCTTCTGGTCGGCGCGCTGGGCGCCGACGGCCCGGTGCAGTGGGCGCTGTTCGCCGCCTGCTACCTCACCGGCGGCTGGGAGCCCACGCTGGCCGGGCTGCAGACGCTGCGGGAGAAGAGCCTGGATGTCGACCTGCTGATGATCGTCGCGGCACTCGCCGCGGCCGCGATCGGGCAGCCGCTGGACGGGGCGCTGC
The DNA here is from genome assembly GCA_025965775.1 of Modestobacter sp. GTDB lineage: Bacteria > Actinomycetota > Actinomycetes > Mycobacteriales > Geodermatophilaceae > Modestobacter. The sequence continues at coordinate 12,968 of JAOPWG010000148.1, forward strand.
TCATCGTCATCTTCGCCACGTCGGGGGCGTTGGAGGCGGTGGCGACCAAGCGCACCCAGGACTCGGTGCGCTCGCTGCTCACCCTCGCTCCCGAACGGGCCACCCGGCTGCGTGCCGACGGGACCGAGGAGGTCATCGACACCGCCGCGCTGACCCCCGGGGACCGGGTGCTGGTCCGCCCCGGCGAGCGGATCGGTGCCGATGGGCGCGTCGTGGACGGCGCCAGCGACGTCGACCAGGCCTCGATCACCGGTGAGCCACTGCCGGTGACCAAGACGCCCGGTGCGGAGGTGTTCGCCGGCACCGTCAACGGCACCGGAGCGCTGGTCGTCGAGGTGTCCCGGGCCGCGGCGGACTCGGTGGTCGCCCGGATCGTGGCACTGGTCGAGGAGGCCAGCGCGACGAAGGCGAAGCTGCAGCTGTTCATCGAGCGGATCGAGCAGCGCTACTCCGTCGGCGTGGTGGTGGCGACCCTGGCGGTGTTCTTCGTGCCGCTGGCGCTCGGTGCGGACCTGCAGTCCGCACTGCTGCGCGCGATCACGCTGATGGTGGTCGCCTCGCCGTGCGCGGTGGTCCTGGCCACCATGCCGCCGCTGCTGTCGGCGATCGCCAACGCCGGCCGGCACGGGGTGCTGGTCAAGTCCGCGGTGGTGATGGAGCAGCTCGGGCACACCGGCGCGGTCGGGTTCGACAAGACCGGCACGCTGACCGAGGGCACCCCGCGGGTCGCGGCGGTGCACGTGCTGCCCGCCGCCGGGCTGACCGAGCACGAGCTGCTGGCGCTGGCCGCCGCCGCCGAACGGCCCAGTGAACATCCGCTGGCCCGCGCGGTCGTGGCCGCCGCCGCCGACCGCGGGCTGCCGCTGGCCGCCGCCGAGGCGTTCTCCGCGCAGCCCGGCCGCGGGGTCACCGCGACCGTCGCCGGCCGCAAGGTCGCCGTCGGCAGCCCCCTGCTGCTGGAGGAGTCCCACACCGACCCGCGGACCGCGGCTGTGGTCGCCGACCTGCAGGCCGCCGGGCGCACCGCGGTCGTGGTCACCGTCGACGGCACCCCGGCCGGAGTCCTCGGGCTTGCCGACCGGCTGCGGCCCGACGCCAAGGCCACCGTCGCGCGGCTGGCCGCGCTGACCGGCCGGACCCCGATCCTGCTGACCGGGGACAACGCCGGCGCCGCGCGGCGGCTGGCCGCAGAGGTCGGCATCACCGACGTGCGCGCGCAGCTGCTGCCCGAGGACAAGGTCGCCGCGGTGCGCGGGCTGGCCGCCGACGGCACGCACGTCACCGTGGCGGGCGATGGTCTCAACGACGCCGGCATGCTCGCCGCCGCCGGCACCGGCGTCGGGATGGGCCGGCACGGCGCCGACCTGACCTTGCAGACCGCTGACCTGGTCATCGTCCGCGACGAGCTGGCCACGCTGCCGGCGGTCATCGCCCTGTCCCGCCAGGCGCGGCGGGTCATCGTGCAGAACCTCGCCCTCGCCGCCGCGATGATCACCGCCCTGGTGCTCATCGACCTGCTCGGGCATCTGCCGCTTCCCCTGGGCGTGCTCGGCCACGAAGGCTCCACCGTGCTGGTGGGCCTGAACGGGCTACGCCTGCTGTCGGCCCGCGCGTGGCAGCTGCCCGCCGCGGCGGCCCGGACGGCCCAGGCGGCCCCTCGGGCGGTCCGGTGAGCCGCCTTGGGCCCGGCCACGGTCGTCCTGTTGTGCCGCGGCTGCAGCTGCGGCCCCCGCGCCAAGCACCCGCGGGTCGATCAGGACACCCAGCAGCTGGCGCTCGAGGACGCCGCCGTCCATCCCGGGGTGGAGCTGCGGGTCGTGGACTGCCTGGACGCGTGCGAGCGGACCAACGTCGGGGTCCTCCGCCGGTCTGGCGCACCGGCGAAGGAACGCGACACCTGGCTCGGCGGGGGGCTCACCGAGAGGGCGACGGCTGCCCTTGCCGGCTGGCTGCGCGACGGTGGCGCCGCCGAACTGCCGGCGCCGCTGGCCGGCCTGCGCTTCCGCCGGGTGCCACGACGCCGCTCCGGTCGCCGCTGACCGCAGTCCACGACCGCCGACCACCCTCGACCCGGGACGTCGACGGGGCTGGTGCACGGCGTAACCGTTGACGTCTGGCGGCCCGCGAAGCTGTGCTTGCGTCACGCTTACCGGTCGGTCACCGGGCGCGAGATCCCGACGTCCATGGGGTCCGGCGTCCTGAATGGGGTGTCGGCGGGCACGGGAGCGTCGACGCCATCCGCGTTCCGTTCCGGGAGATCCGGCTCCTCACCGCCCACCCGCAGCCGTCCGCGGGCGGTGGTGCACCGGGGCCGGCATCGGCAGCAGGGATCCCGTCCCGCGGTGACGACAGCTCGGGCTC
>JAOPWG010000158.1 GCA_025965775.1 Modestobacter sp.
CAGCGGCTCCAGCACCTCCGCGTCGGCGACCTCACCCACCCGCCCGGTCAGCCGGCGCCGGGCCGATCTGCCCCGTCGCCGGGCGCCGAGCTGGACCAGCGGCCGGGCGACCAGGGCCAGCAGGAACCCGGCCAGCAACCCGCCGACCAGCAGCAGCGTGGGCAGCGGGAACCCCTCCACCCGGGGCAGTGGGACGACGTCGTCCAGTTGCAGCCAGCCCAGCACGACCAGCCCGAGCAGCCACAGCGCCCCGGCCAGGGCGACGACCAGGAGCAGCCACTGCAGCCCGCCGACCGCGCGCTGCCACAGCGGCGTGCGCTCCGGCCCCAGGTCGGTGCCTGCCACGGCCCGGTCCAGCTCCCCGGCCAACCGCTGCTCGGACACCTCGGCGGTGCGCCGCAGGTCGTCCCGCCAGGCCTGCGGCAGCCCCTCCCCGGCGTCGTCCCGGGCCCGGCGGAGGGCGGCGCTGACCGCCGCCTGCGCCACGGCGCCGGCCTCCGGCAGCGACGTGCGGGCCCGCTCGTCGCCCAGGTGCAGCCGGCCCAGCGGGTCCGGCCGGAGCTTGCCGACCCAGCGCAGCACCGGCCAGCCGGTGTGCGCCGCCCCCCGGCGACGGGCCGAGCGCTCGACCGCGCTGACCACGGCGGGTACCCCGGCGGCGTCGGCGAGGGCGTCGGTCAGCCCGGCACGCTCGTCGGCCACGTGCGACCGGCTCCGCGACCCTGCGTCACCGCTGCCGCAGTGGACGGCCAGCGCGCCGGCCGCCGACCGGGCATCGGCGGCCAGCCGGTCGGTGGCCGCGCGGCGGGCGGCCACCCGGCGGGCCAGCTCGGCGCGCAGCTCGGGGAGGCCGGCGCCGGTGCTCGCGGCCGTGGCCAGCACCGGGGTGGCGGCGAGGCCTTCGGCGTCCAGCAGGCCGCGCAGGTCGCTCAGGCAGGCCTTCGCGGCCGGCTCGTCGAGCCGGTCCACCTGGTTGAGGACCACCACCAGCACGCCCGCGTGCCCGGCTAGCGGGGCCAGGTAGCGCTCATGGACGGCGGCGTCGGCGTACTTCTGCGGGTCCAGCACCCAGACCAGCACGTCGACCAGCTCGACCAGGCGGTCGACCTCCAGCCGGTGCTCCAGCCGGACGCTGTCGTGGTCGGGCAGGTCGAGCAGCACCAGCCCGTCCAGCGCCGGGTCGGGGTGTTCGACGCGGTGCCGCCGGGGCACCTCCAGCCAGTCGAGCAGCCGCCCGGCCCCGCCCGTGGCCGCCCCGCCCACGCCTGAGCCGTCCCAGACGCTGGCGTGCGCGACGCCGGTGGTGGGCCGGCGCACCCCGGGGGTGCTGACCTCGCTGCCGGACAGCGCGTTGAACAGGGTGGACTTGCCGCTGCCGGTGGCTCCGGCCAGCGCCACGACGGTGGCATCGCCGAGCGCCTCGCGCGCGCCGGCCTTGGCGAGCAGTGCCCGGGCCCGGCCGACCTCCGGCACCTCCAGGCGCCCCTCGGCGACCTCGACCGCCTCGCGCAGCGCGGCCAGGCGGTCGGCCAGCGGCAGCTCGGAGCGCCTCACGCACGAGCTCCGCGGGCGGCGGCGAGCACGCGGACGGCGGCGCGGAGGCCCTCGGCGCTGCCGGGTGCAGGGGCGGCCGCGGCCAGCAGTGCGGTGAACCGGTCCTGCTCCTCGGCCAGCAGCCGGGCGACCCGCCGGTCGAGGTCGGCGTGGGCCTCGGTGGCCAGCTGGCGCACGGCCGCGTCCCCGAAGACGGCCTCCAGCAGCCGCTGGCCGACCGCGGTGGTCCCCCCGGCGATGACGATCTCGGCGCCGCTGAGGCCGGCGGTGGAGGCGAAGACGGCGACCATGACCAGCGCGCCGGCCCCGTTGACGCCCCAGGACAGGAACCGGGCACGGGTGCGTTTGTCCGCGCCCTGGTTGCGGACCAGGTCCAGCACGGTGCCCTGCCAGTCGCGCACCGTGTCGGCTGCCGCACCGGTGAACCCCGGGGAGACGCCCTCCAGCTCCTGCGCGCGGCCGTCGAGCAGACCCAGGCCACCGGGCAGCCCGCGCCATGCGGTGACGGTGCGCTCGGCGGCCGCGTCGGCCTGGGCCCGCAGCAGCAGCTCCACCCCGGACTCCAGCGCACCGCGCAGGTCGTCGGCCGGGGTGCTCCGGCCGGTGAGCGCGGCGGTGACCCGGTCACGGAAACGGCCGACCTGCGCCTGCAGGCCGCGCATCCACTCGCCGGTGCCGACGAACTCCTGCCAGCGGGCCAGCACCTCCCCGCGCAGCAGGCTGCCGTTGGCCACCCCCTCGTCCACGCCGGCCCGGGCCGCCGCGTACGCGGCCTCGGCCGCGATGGCCAGCGCGCCGATGGCGGCGGACTGGTCCTCGACGGCGGCGACGATCGCGTTGACCCGCTCGTCGAGGCTCTGCAGCGCCCCGGCCAGGGTCTGCCGGACCACGGCGGCCCGCTGTTCCTGATCGGCGGCCAGGCCGTGCAGCCAGTTGCGCAGCGGCGCCACCTGGTCCTCGGGCAGCAACCCGTCGGGGAGCGGGCGCTCCTCGATCACGAACAGCCGGGCGGCGGACAGGCCTGCGCGCTGCAGCATGCCGGCCAGGTCGTCGGCCACCTCCCCCACCGCCTCGGGCGGCACCCGGTCGAGAACCACAGCCAGCGCGGTGCCCCGTTCCTGCGCGGTGCGCAGCAGGTCCCAGGGGACGGCGTCGGCGTAGCGGGCGGCGGTGGTCACGAAGACCCACAGGTCGGCGGCGGCCAGCAGCTGGCCGGCCAGGTCGCGGTTGGCCTCCACGACCGAGTCGACGTCGGGGGCGTCGACCAGCGCCAGCCCGGCCGGCAGCGCATCGGTGCTCACCAGTCGGATACCGCCGGGCCCGGCCTCCCCGCCGGTGGTGCGGGACAGCCCGGGCAGCACCCGGTCGCCGGAGAACTGCGCCCGGTCGGCCGGTGCGCAGACCAGCACCGGGGCGCGGGTGGTCGGCCGCAGGACCCCGGGCATGGTCACGGTGGCGCCCAGCAGGCTGTTGACCAGCGTGGACTTGCCGGCGCCGGTGGAGCCACCCACGACGGTGAGCAGGGGTGCGTCCAGGTCCCGCAGCCGCGGCAGCAGGTAGTCCTCGACCTGGTCGACGACCCCACGGGCGGCCCGCAGCGCCTCGTCCCGGCCGGGGACCGCCAGCGCCAGCGGCGCGGCGGCGACCCGGTCCCGTAGCTCCTGCAGGGCATCGGGCAGCCCGGTCGGTGCGCTCATGCCCGGTACCTGCCCCCGTCGATGGATCTTCACCCGTCCGCCGGTCGTCGGCACCGCCGGATGTCCGGCGACGCGACGGTCACCGCCGGCGGTCGAGGAACTGGAGCGTGCGCTCCATGACCTGCGGAGCGATGGCCGGGTCGTACTCGGTCAGGCTCGAGTCGGTGAACAGGTGCGCCGAGCTGGGGTAGAGGAACAGCTCACCGTCGTCTCCGGCGTCCTGGACCAGTTCCTGGACGAGGTCCAGTTCGTCGAACGGGTCGCGCTCGGCCAGGTGCACCTGCAGGGGGACCCCGGCCGGCCAGCCCCCGCCGAACACCGAGGTGGGGACGCCGCTGTGGTAGAGCAGCACCCCGCGGGCCCCGGGGCGCGTCTGGGCGAGCCTCTGGGCCGGCAGCACACCGAGGGAGAACCCGGCGTACACGCTGTCGGCGGGCATCTGCGCGGCGGCGGCCACGCCGGCGGCCGTGATCTGCTCGAGCCCCACCTCCTCGGCGTGGACGACACCCGCCTCGAGGGTCTCGAAGACCTTGCCGTCGTAGAGATCGGGCACCGTCACCCGGTGACCGGCGGTGCGCAGCTGCTCGGCGAAGGCCTGCACGCCATCGGTGAGCCCCCGGGCGTGGTGGAACAGGATCACGTCGGTCATGCGGGGTCCTCACTGCTCGGGTTCCCGGGGGAGCGGGTGGTCGGTCGGGTCAGTCCCGCGTCGGCCAGGCGACGACCGGGCCCAGGGCCGCGCCGGCGTGCGGCACGCCCTCGCCGTCGCGGACGACGGCGCGGTGTTCGTGGCTGCCCGCGGCATGGGACAGGGCGGCCAGCAGCAGCGCCAGCTCCGGCCGGTCGAGGCCGGCGGTCAGATCGGCCAGGTCGACCGGCTGCCCGTCGGCGAGGCTCGCCGCCGCCCGCAGCAGCCGTAGTTCACCGCCGCTGCCGGCCATGGCCCCGGTGCGCAGGGCGGCATCGACGTCGGCCCACTGCACCGCGGCCCACGGGCCGCCGTCGGCGGCGTCGCCGTCCAGCGCGATGGCGATCAGGCCGCCCGCCTGCAGCCGCGGCAACCAGTGCCCGGAGTTGGCCAGCAGCAGGACCGCGGCCTCGGCCGCGTAGTCGCCGACGGCGGCGCGCAGCAGCGCGCTCTCCAGGTCGACCAGGTCCAGGTCGGCAGCCCGCGGTTCGCCGATCACTGTGCCTCCCGGCTCCGAGCGGATGTCGTCGCACACGAGTCTGCCCGCCAGGTCCGACAGAAACGTCCCGCCCGGCTCGGCCGGCACCGGGCGGCGCCCGCTCGAGGAGAGCCGGTGTCATCCGACGGCCCGATGGCGGGCTCCTCCCCGGCTCGGAGCACGCCGGCGTGAGCACGACGCGTCACAGGGTCGCCAGCGCCGCCGGCACCTCCCCCGGGGTCGCCACCACGACCGCGGCCCCGGCGTCGGCCAGCTCCCCGGGCGGGGCCGGCCCCCAGCCCGCGCCGATGCAGGGCAGGCCGTGCACCCGGGCACCGAGGACGTCCTGCGCGCGATCACCGACCAGCACCGGCCGGTCGCCGTCGGGATGGGTGGCCAGCGCCGCGGCCACCACCTGGTCCTTGTGCCGGACCCGGCCGTCGAAGCTCGCACCGTGCACACCGGCGAACTCGGCGAGCAGGCCGACGTGCGCCAGGATCGCGACGGCGAACTCCTCCGGCTTGCTGGTGGCGACGGCCAGGGTCGCCCCGCCGGCCCGCAGCTCGGCCAGCAGCTCCGCGACGCCCGGGTAGGGCGGCGCGTCGAACATCGCCCCGGCCGCGTAGTGCGCCCGGTAGGCGGTCACCGCGCGGTCGACGTCGTCCCCGGTGATGCCGAAGACCGCGGCGAAGCCGTCCTGCAGTGGCGGCCCGACCATCGACCGCAGTTGGGCCGGGGTGGGTGCGGGCAGCCCGAGCTCGCCCGCGGCCACCCGGACGGAGGCCCAGATGCCGGGCGCGGAGTCCACCAGCGTCCCGTCCAGGTCGAACAGCACGAGCCTGGTCATCGTGCGAGCACCCAGGACAATGCCTCCTCCACGGTGCCCACCGTCGCCACCCCGGCCGGCACCGACGGACGGCGGACCAGCACCACCGGCAGCCCCAGCTCCCGGGCGGCGGTCAGCTTGGCCTCGGTGAGGTGCCCCCCGGAGTCCTTGGTGACGACCACGTCCACCCCGTGCTCACGCATCAGCGCCACCTCGCCGGCCACGCTGAACGGCCCGCGGGCCAGCAGCAGTGTCGTCCCGGCCGGCAGCGGGTGGTCCGGCGGGTCCACCGAGCGGACCAGGCAGCGCCCGGGCACCCCGGCGAACGCGGCGACGCCCTGCCGGCCCGTGGTGACGAAGACGGTGCCGAACCCGGCAACCGCGTCCGCTGCCTGCGCCAACGAGTCCACCCAGCGCCAGTCGTCGCCCGGCTGCGCCGTCCAGCCGGGGCGCTGCAGCCGTAGCAAGGAGGTGCCGGTGACCGCCGCGGCGCCGGCGGCGTTGCCGGTGATCCGGGCGGCGAAGGGGTGGGTGGCGTCCACGACCGCCCGCGGCCGGTGCTCGACCAGCCAGGCGGCCAGCCCGTCGGCGCCACCGAAGCCGCCGATCCGCACGTCCCCGGCCGGCAGCACCGGCCCGGCCACCCGCCCGGCCAGGCTGGACAGGACGTCGACGCCCTCGGCGACCAGCGCCGCGGCCAGCCGCCGGGCCTCGCCGGTGCCGCCGAGGACGAGCACCTGCCCGGTCACCGGGCTGCCCCGTGCACGATGGTCCCGTGACGGAGGCCGGGCGCGAGAAGAGCACGGGGCTGCGCCACGGCTGGACGACGGGCGCCTGCGCCACCGCGGCGACCACCGCCGCCTACACCGCGCTGCTCACCGGCGAGTTCCCCGACCCGGTACCGATCGATCTGCCCCATGACAAGCATCCGGCGTTCGCCCTGGCCCGCGAGGCGCTCGGCGACGGCGAGGCGACGGTGGGCATCATCAAGGACGCCGGTGACGACCCCGACGTCACCCACGGCGCGCTGGTCTCCGCCCGCGTCACGCTCGCGCCGGCCGGCAGCGGGGTCACGTTCCGCGCCGGCGAGGGCGTCGGGACGGTGACCAAACCGGGGCTGCCGCTGGCCGTGGGCGAGCCGGCGATCAACCCGGTGCCGCGCCGGCTGATGACCGAGCACGTGGCCGCGGTCGCCACCCGGTTCGGCGGGACCGGCGACGTCGTCGTCGAGGTGTCGGTGGAGAACGGTGCGGAGCTCGCCCGCAAGACCTGGAACCCGCGGCTGGGCATCCTCGGCGGCCTGTCGATCCTGGGGACGACGGGGGTCGTCGTCCCCTATTCCTGCTCGTCGTGGATCGACTCGATCCGCCGCGGGGTGGACGTCGCGCGGGCCGCCGGGCACACCCACGTGGCCGGCTGCACCGGGTCGACCAGCGAGCGGACGGTCAGCGAGCTGTACGGGCTGCCCGAGGACGCGCTGCTGGACATGGGTGACTTCGCCGGCGCGGTGCTGAAGTACCTGCGCCGGCACCCGGTGCCGCGCCTGACCATCGCCGGGGGCATCGGCAAGCTCGCCAAGCTGGCCGACGGCCACCTCGACCTGCACTCTGCCCGCTCGCAGGTCTCCTTCGGCGCGCTGGCCCAGCTGGTGGCCGACGCCGGCGGATCGACGGAGCTGGTCGAGGGCGTGCGGGGGGCGAACACCGCGCTGGACGCCCTGCAGCAGTGCGCCGCCGCGGGGCTGCCGCTGGGCGACCTGGTGGCCGCCGGTGCCCGTGACACTGCGCGGGGCGTGCTGCTCGGGGCGCCGGTGGAGGTGGACGTGGTGGTGATCGACCGCGGCGGCACCATCGTCGGCCGCGCCTAGGTGAAGGACCCCACTGCCCCCCGCCACTCGCAAGCTCGCGGCGGGCCCCTGCAGTGGGGCCACGAGCAGGTCCTTCGGCCTCATCTCTGTCTGGTGGTCGAGTACAGGTGGCTGTCGGGGAACTGGCCCGCGGCCAGCGCCCGGCCGACGACGACCACCGCCGTCCGCCGGACCCCGGCCGCGGTGACCTGCCCGGCGATGTCGGCCAGCGTCCCGCGCAGCACCAGCTCGTCGTCCCGGCTGGCCCGGGCGACCACCGCGACCGGGCAGTCGTCCCCGTAGTGCGCCGCGAGCTCCGGGGCGAGGACGTCCATCCGCTGGACCGCCAGGTGCAGCACGAGCGTCGCGCCGGTGGCGGCGTAGGCCGCCAGCTCCTCCCCCGGCGGCATCGGCGTCGACCGCGCCGACGTCCGGGTGAGGACGACGGTCTGCGCGACCCCGGGGACCGTCAGCTCCCGCTTCAGCGAGGCGGCGGCAGCCGCGAACGCCGGCACCCCCGGGACGACGTCGTAGGGCACCCCGGCGGCGTCCAGCCGGCGCATCTGCTCGGCCATGGCGCTGTAGACCGACGGGTCCCCCGAGTGCAGCCGCGCGACGTCCAGGCCGGCTTGGTGCGCGGCGACCAGTTCGGCGGTGATCTGGTCGAGGTCCAGGTCGGCCGTGTCGAAGAGCCGGGCACCCTGCGGAGCCGTGTCGAGCAGCTCACGGGGCACCAGTGCCCCGGCGTAGAGACAGACCGGTGCGGAGGCGATGAGCCGGGCGGCCCGCACGGTGATGAGGTCCGCCGCACCCGGCCCCGCCCCGATGAAGTGCACCGTCACGACGTCGCCCCCTTCCGGGACTTGAGCCCGAAAGAGCCCCGGGATCTGAGCCCGACAATGTCCATCATCGGGTTGCGCTCCAGATGGTCACGGGCATGGCGGGCTTCCAGCCGGTGAAGCCGCCGACCGGCTGGGCCTGGGCGACCGACAGGCGGGTCAGCGCACCGCC
>JAOPWG010000194.1 GCA_025965775.1 Modestobacter sp.
GTGGCCAGGTCGTGCGGCAGGACCCGCACGCCCGCCTGAGCTGAGCGTGCCGATCTGAGCAGCCTCGCCGTCCCGGGAGACAGGCAGCCCGACGCCACCAGCGTCCTGCTGCCCGGACCCTGGGTGCACCGGGACGTGTCCGCCAACGGCATGCGGCTGCACGCCGCCGAGGCCGGCGAGGGCCCGCTGGTGCTGCTGCTGCACGGATTCCCGCAGTTCTGGTGGGCCTGGCGTGCCCAGCTGGTCGGGCTGGCGGCGGCCGGGCTGCGGGTGGTCGCCCCGGACCTGCGCGGCTACGGGGCCAGCGACAAGCCCCCGCGTGGCTACGACCTGCCCACGGCCGCCGCGGACGCCGCCGCCGTGGTCCGGGCGCTGGGTGAACAGGACGCCGTCGTCGTCGGCTCGGACTGGGGTGGCCTGGTCGGCTGGACGATGGCCGCGCTGCACCCCCGCACGGTCCGCAAGCTGGTCGTGCTGGGCGCCGCCCACCCCCGCAGGATGCGTGCCGGGATGGCCGACTCGCACCAGCGGCGCGCCTCGGCGTACGCGCTGCGCTTCCAGCTGCCCCGCCTCCCCGAGCGCCAGCTCACCCGGGCCGACGACGACCCGGTCGCCGAGCTGATGCGACGCTGGTCGGGCCCGGCGTGGGTGCAGACCGCCGACTTCGCCGAGGCGGTGGAGCGCTACCGGTCGGCGTCACGGATCCCGCAGGCCGCCTACGGCGCGATGGAGTACTTCCGCTGGGCCGGCCGCTCCCAGGTGCGTCCGGACGGGTTGCGCTTCGCCCGCCGGATGGCCGCGCCGGTCACCGCCCCGACCCTGCAGCTGCACGGGGCTGCCGACCCGTGCGTGCTTCCGGCCACGGCCCGCGGATCGGACCGCTATGTGGCCGGTGCCTACGAGTGGCGCGAGCTGCCCGGGATCGGGCACTTCCCGCACGAGGAGGCACCCGCGGAGGTCACCGCCGCGATCGCCGGCTGGGCCGGGGCCTGAAACGTCACTCGCAGGGACCGGTGTCGACCGTGGCCCGGGCGGCCCGGCCGTCCCGGGCCGCGGCGCTGACCTGCTGGGCGGTGAGCGCGTAGCCGGTGTTCGGGTCGTCGATCGCCGAGGCGAACACCACCCCGAGCACGTGGCCGTCGGTGGCCAGCAGCGGCCCACCGGAGTTGCCGGCCCGCACCTGGCCGAAGAGCGCGTAGACGTCGCGCTGCACGGTGTGCGTCGAGCGGAAGTCCGGGCCGCTGATCTCGCCGCGGTCACGGACCCGGGCCGGGCCGACGTAGAGCCCACCCCCGCCGGGGTAGCCCATGACGATCGAATCGGCGCCGGTGTCGACCGGCGTGGGGGCGAAGGTCAACGGCACCTGCGGCAGTCCGGGGACGGCGAGCACCGCGATGTCGGTCTCCTCGTCCACGTACACGGGGGTGGCGTCGTAGGCCTTGCCCTCGGCGGTGACCTTGGGGGTGGCCACCCCGGCCAGCACGTGCGCGTTGGTCATCACCCGCTCGGCGGCGTACACGAAGCCCGACCCGTCGATCTGCCGGGCGCAGGAGGCCGCGATGCCGCGGATCTGCACGACCGAGCCCCTCACCTGGCCGACGACCGGGCTGGCCAGCAGCGCCTGGTCCGGCGCAGGGACGTCGCGGGCCTGCGTCGGCGTGAGCGGGTCCAGCACGTCCGGCAGCCCGCGCCGGTCGATCGCCCCGCGCAGGGAGTCGTACAGCGAACGGACGCCGCCGGGCACCCCCCGGTCCACCGCCTGGATCAGGGTGGACTGCCGGACCTGGCCGGCCACCGCGGGGAACGGCGAGCTGGCCAGCGGGGTGGCCACCATCCAGGCGACCAACAGGACGGCGAGCGCGGAGACCAAGGCACCGGCAACGGCGTCGACGACCTTGGCCGGCTCCCAGGTGACCCGCTTGCGGATCGCCCGCCCGATCACACCGGCCAGCAGCTGGCCGAGCAGCGCTCCGGCGAGCACCACGACCAGGGCGACGAAGACCCGGGTCACCGAGGAGCCGGCGAGGTCGGCGGCCAGCGGGCCGGACAGCTGGGCGCCCAGCACCGCGCCGCCGAAGAAGCCGACGAACGAGGCAGCCGAGACGATCAGGCCCTGGCGGAACCCGGACAGGGCGAACAGCAGCGCCAGCGCGATGAGCGCCAGGTCGACGAAGGACATCGGCTCAGGTCACCTGCTCGATTCCGGGCTCGGTCCGCTCCTCGGTCGCCACGACGCTGCTCGCCTCCGCGCTTGCTCCGCTCCTCGCTCGCTGGCGCTCGCTGCGATGCTCACTCGCTGTCGGCTCGGCTGCTCCCTGCGATGTTCCTGCACCCGTCACCATCGCGTTCACCCGCTCACGGTCATCGTGCCGACCTGCCCCAGCGCGGCATGGAAGCTGCACTCGAAGGGGTAGTCGCCCGGCACGGTCACGGTGAACTCGATGGTGCCGCTCGCGCCGGGGCCGAGCACCGGGATCCGCTCGGAGATCGGCGCCGGACCGGTGCCGGGGGTGAACTGGAAGGCGTGGGTCAGCTGCTTGGCCACGTTGCGGACGGTGATCCGCACCCGGCCGGGCGCCACCGTGAAGGTGGCGGGGGTGAAGACGTAGTCGTCGCCGGTGTCCAGGGTGATCTCCTGCACGCCGTCGGGCCCGGTGTGCACCGCGCCGGCCGAGGCGTCGGGGCTGCGAGTGGCCGCAGGGAGCGTGGGCTTGCTGTTGCTGCACCCGGCCAGCAGGCCCAGCACCAGCAGCAGACCGCAGAGGACGGCCGGCAGGCCGGGTGCCCGACGGCCCCGACGGGGCGCCGTCCGGGCGGCGCAACGGGCTGTGCTCATCGAGCCACCTCCGGTGCCGGAGCGGAACGGCGATGCCGTGCTGTCAAGCGCCTCATCGCCCGGGAACCGTACGCGGCGCAGCTGGGGAGGCGGCGTCCTCGGCGACCGTCGGCGCGGCGCGGTCGGCGATGTCGGCGTCCACCGGGTCGTCGTCCTCCTCGTCGTCCTCCTCGTCCTCACCCGTCCACTCCCGGGAGGGCGGCAGGACGGCCAGCGGGCGGACGTCCCGGTCGTCCCAGGGCCGGTCCAGGCCGGCCGCCCGGAGCACGGCGTCCAGCAGGCCGGCGGTGAAGCCCCACACCACCATGTCGGCGACGCCGAACGCGGGCCCGACGTAGCCCGACGGGTGGCGCACCCGGAAGCGGTTGGCCGGGTCGACCAGATGCTCCAGCGGCACGCGGGCGACCCGGGCGACCTCACGGGGGTCACCGGTGGTCACGTCACGGGGGTCGTCCCACCAGCCGACCACCGGGACGACGAGATTGTCCGACGGCCCGAGGAACAGCTCCGGCAGCGTGGCCAGCACCCGGACCCCGGCCGGGTCGACGCCGACCTCTTCGTGCGCCTCGCGCAGCGCCGTGCCGACCGGGTAGTTCTCCCCGGGGTCGGCGCCGCCGCCGGGGAAGGCCGGTTGCCCGGCGTGGCTGCGCAGTCGCTGGGACTTCTCGATCAACAGCACGTCGGGCCCGGCGGGCCCCTCGCCGAACAGGATCAGCACCGCCGATCGGCGAGCGGTCGGGCCGGGCCGGCCGTGCCGGTGGGGCAGCGGCAGATCGGCAGCCGTGTCGACCAGCCGCTGCAGGTACTCGGGCAGCCCGTCCGCCGCCGTCACAGCTGCACGCCCAGGTGGTCGGCGACCAGCTGCTCGAACTCGGCGAGGGAGTGCACGGGGCCGACCTGCACGTAGGCCACCGAGCCGTCGGCGGCGAGGAAGTACGTGTAGGGCAGCGCCCGCAGCCCCAGGTCGTCCATCAGCCGGCCGTCGGCGTCGAACGCGCTGGGAAAGGTGGCGCCGGCGTCAGCGGCGAAGGACGTCGACTGGCCGATGCCGTCCTTGCTCACCACGCCCAGCACCCGCACCCGGTCCCCGGCCGCGTCGGCGAGCTGCTGCACGACCGGCAGCTCCTCGCGGCAGGGCCCGCACCAGCTGGCCCACAGGTTGACCACGGTCGGCACCCCGGGCGCCCGGGCCAGGTCCAGCGAGCCGCCGCTGAAGCAGTCGAAGGCCAGGTCGGGCAGGTCGCTGCCGGCCGCGGTGGCCTCGGTCTGCGCCGGGCAGGGGCGGAGGTTGGTGTCGGCGGAGGCGAGGTCCACCCCACTGGACGACGGGCCCGAGGCGGCGCGGTCCGAACCGCCGGTGCAGCCGGCCAGCACCAGGACGGCGGCCAGCAGCGGGCCGGTCAGCCGGGCGGCGCGGTTCACTCGGTGTCCGAGGCGGCCGGGGTCTTGACCAGCTTCCCGGCGACCTCCGGGTCCAACGGGCCGATGCCGAACGACGGGCACCAGGCAGCCAGCCCGCAGGCGCCGCAGGCCGGCTTCCTGGCGTGGCAGACCCGCCGGCCGTGGAAGATCACCCGGTGGGAGAAGTCGGTCCACTCCTTCTTCGGCACCAGCTCGGCGACCCCGGTCTCGACCTTCACCGGGTCCTCCTCGTCGGTCCAGCCGAAGCGGCGGACCAGCCGGCCGAAGTGGGTGTCCACGGTCAGCCCGGGCACCCCGAAGGCGTTGCCCAGGACGACGTTGGCCGTCTTGCGGCCGACCCCGGGCAGGGTGACCAGGTCGGGCAGGTTGCCGGGCACCTCGCCGTCGAACCGCTCGACGAGCGCCCGGCCCAGGCCGATCACCGAGTTCGCCTTCGCCCGGAAGAAGCCGGTCGGCTTCAGGATCTCCTCCAGCTCGGCCCGGTCGGCGCCGGCGTAGGCCGCGGCGTCGGGGTAGCGGGCGAACAGCGCCGGGGTCACCCGGTTCACCGTCTTGTCGGTGGTCTGCGCGGACAGCACGGTGGCGACCAGGAGTTCCAGCGGGGTGGTGAAGTCCAGCTCGCAGTGCGCGTCCGGGTGGATCACCGCCAGCTCACGGGCCATCCGGCGGGCCCGGCGGGTGCGGGCCAGGGGGGTCTCGCCGGGGTCGAACGGTGAGACACCGAGGCGGGCGGCACGGGCCGCTCGCCGGGCCTTGACGGGGCGCGTGTAGTCCGGCTGCAGGACGGGCTGGGACACGCGACGAGGGTAGGCCGACCTGCTGACAAGGACCGACCGGTCATACTCGACGGCGGTGCGCCCACCCGGACATCGGCCGGGCGGGTGTCGACCGCTGGACGTCGTCGTCTCTCCAGCCGGGCCGAACGGCCTGGGGACGTCGCCGAGGAGGTGCTCTGTGGTCGCCCTCATCGTCATCCTGTTCCCTCCGCTGCTGATCGCCTTCCTGCTGGTCATGGAGCGGGTCGAGGAGCCGCTGCGCCGGCCCACGTCCCAGCGCGAGGTGGAGGAGTTCCTCGGCACGGCCACCGCGGGGGAGGTCGATGCGCTCGCCCGGTCCGGCATCCGGCGGGCCATGTCCCGCTGGCGCCGGCGACGTCGCCGGCCCGGCGTGTCCACGGGGCAGCGCGCGGTCACCGACCGGGGCACCCGGCCGGTCGACGACGAATCGGACCTGGACTGACGTCCCGGATCCGCAGTTCAACCGCCTGGTCCCACTCAGAGTGGGCAGCGTGGTGACGTTCCGCAGTGGTGAGGATCCCCACAGGCCCTAGACTGCCCCGTGACACGGGTCGCCATCGCACCCGTGAGGACGTTGCGAGAGGTGCACGTGGACGAGGTCCTTGCTCAGTCCGGTCTCTTCCAGGGGCTGTCGGAGGAGGCTGCCGAGCCGGTGGCCAGCGCGCTGGAGACGGTGACGCTGCCTCGCGGCCGGGTCGTCTTCAACGAGGGCGAGTCGGGCGACAGCCTCTACGTCGTCCTGTCCGGGAAGATCAAGCTCTCCCGGCGGGCGCCCGACGGCCGCGAGAACGTGCTGGCCGTCATGGGCCCCTCCGACCAGTTCGGCGAGCTGTCGGTCTTCGACCCGGGCCCGCGGACGGCGACCGCCACCGCCGTCACCGACGTGCGGCTGG
>JAOPWG010000221.1 GCA_025965775.1 Modestobacter sp.
GTCCCGGTCGGTCTCGAGGGCGTCCTGGATGTTGTGCTCGGGGGAGATGCGCAGGCCCACGCGGCCGGCGCCGACCGCCTCGGCGACCGCGGTGACGACCTCCACGACGAAGCGCGCCCGGTTGTCCGGGGAGCCGCCGTAGACGTCCTCGCGCCGGTTGGACGCCGGGGACAGGAACTCGTGCAGCAGGTAGCCGTTGGCGCCGTGGACCTCCACGCCGTCCACGCCGGCCTCGACCGCGCGACGGGCGGCAGTGACGAAGTCCTGGAGCGTCGCCCGCGCCTCCTCGGTGGTCAGGGCGTGCGGCACCGGGTAGGCCTGCCTGCCCTTCTCGGTGTGTCCTGCGCCGTCGATCGCGATCGCGCTGGGGCCGACCACCCGGCGGCCGCCGTTGACGTCGGGGTGGGTGACGCGCCCGGCGTGCATCAGCTGCATGACGATGCGTCCGCCGCGGGCGTGGACGGCCTCGGCGACGCGGCGCCAGCCGGCGACCTGCTCGTCGGTGACGATCCCGGGCTGGCCGACGAAGCCCTGCGACTCGTGGTTGGGGTACGTGCCTTCGGTGATGATCAGGCCCACGCCGGCGCGCTGCGCGTAGTGCTCGACGACGAGCTCGCCGGGGACGCCGGCCGCTCCGGAGCGCATGCGGGTGAGCGGGGCCATCACGACGCGGTTGGCGAGCTGGAGGTCGCCGAGGGTGATGGGAGAGAACAAGTCCATGCCGGGGCCAACCGGAGGCCGGCGGGGCCCATTCCGGCCGGACGCGGAACGTGACGTTCGCTACCTGTTCCGCCCAGCAGAACGATCGGCTGACTTCGTCGTCGTCTGTCGAACGTGTGGCTAGCGTCACCACCATGACCACCCTGGAGAACCCTCCGGCGCCGCCGGACTTCGACAGCCCCGGGCACCAGGCCAAGCTGGCCGAGCTCTACCGCGACTTCGACTCGGTCGGCATGACCCCGCTGTGGACCACCCGCGAGGGCCTCATGCCGCCCGAGCCGCAGCCCAGGGCGGTCCCGCACCTGTGGCGCTGGGCGCAGCTGTACCCGCTGGCCGCCCGGAGCGGGGCACTGGTCCCGGTCGGGCGCGGCGGGGAGCGCCGGGCGATCAGCCTGGGCAACCCCGGTCTGCCCGGCGACCCGTACACGACGCCGACGCTGTGGGCGGCGATCCAGTACCTGAACCCCCGCGAGGACGCCCCCGAGCACCGGCACTCCCAGTCCGCCTTCCGCTTCGTGCTGGAGGGCGAGGGCGTGTGGACCGTCGTCGACGGCGATCCGGTGGCGATGCGCCGGGGTGACCTGCTGCTGACCCCCGGCTGGCACTTCCACGGCCACCAGAACGTCTCCGACACCCCGATGGCCTGGCTCGACGGGCTGGACATCCCGCTGGTCGCCGAGACCGACCAGGGCTTCTTCGAGTTCGGCCCGGACGAGGTGCGCACCAGGCGCACCCCGGAGCGGTCGAACTCCGAGCGGCTGTGGGGCGGACCGGGGCTCACCCCGGTGGCCGCCCTCGGCGCGCGCCCGCAGTCGCCGTTGATGGCCTACCGCTGGGTGCACACCGACGCCGCGCTGACCGCCCAGCTGGAGCTGGCCGACGACGGGGTCGCCGGCACGCTGGTGGAACCCGGCCACGCCGCCGTCCGGTTCACCAACCCGACCACCGGCGGGGACGCGCTGACCACCATGCGCACCGAGATGCACCGGCTGGCGACCGGCACGAGGACCCGTCGCACCCGGACGACGGCGTCCTCGGTGTGGCAGGTCTTCTCCGGCGGCGGCACGGTCACGCTGGACGGCGAGGCCCGCACGCTGGAGCACGGCGACGTCGTCGCCGTCCCGGCCTGGACCGAGTTCAGCCTGCAGGCCGGCGACGCGCTCGACCTGTTCACCTTCTCCGACGCCCCCGTCTTCGAGAAGCTCTCCCTGCTGCGTACCGAGGTGTCCGCGTGAGGCTCGCGACCGTCCGCACCGCCGCCGGCACCCGCTGCGTGCGGGTCGACGCCGACGTCGCCGTGGAGACCGGCCACGTCGATGTCGGCGAGCTGCTGGCCACCCCCGACTGGCGCGGGGTGGCCGAGGCTGCCGACGGTGCCCGGCACCACCTGGCCGGACTGGACCACGCCCCGGTCGTGCCGCGCCCCGGCAAGATCGTCTGCGTCGGGCTGAACTACGCGAACCACATCCGGGAGATGGGCCGCGAGCTGCCCGAGTTCCCGACGCTGTTCGCCAAGTACCCCGAGGCCCTGGTCGGCGCCTACGACGACGTCGTGCTCCCGGCGGCATCGGACGCGGTCGACTGGGAGGCCGAGCTGGCCGTGGTCATCGGGACGACGGTCCGGCACGCCGACGAGGCCACCGCCGGGGCGGCCATCGCCGGGTACGCGGTGCTCAACGACGTCACCGCGCGGGACTGGCAGTACCGCACCGCGCAGTGGCTGCAGGGCAAGACCTTCGAGGCGACGACGCCGTTCGGCCCGGAGCTGGTGACCCCCGACGAGGCCGGGAGCGGGCTGGACCTCTCCTGCGCCGTGGACGGCGAGACGGTGCAGGCGGCCAACACCGCCGACCTGGTCTTCTCACCCGCCGCGACGATCGCCTACGTGTCGACGATCCTGACCCTGAAGCCCGGTGACGTGCTGGCCCTGGGCACCCCGGGTGGCGTCGGCCACGCCCGGAAACCCCCGCGGTACCTGACCCCGGGGGCAGAGCTCACCACCGCGATCGCCGGGCTCGGGGAGTGCCGTAACACCTGCGTGGCGGAGAAGAGGACGTGAGCGGGGGCAGCATCGCCGAACCCACCGAGCTGCTGGACTGGTGGCGGCGGGGCGAGGAGCACCTGGCGACGGCGCTGGGCCGGCTGACCGACGAGGAGTTCGCGGCGCCGTCGTTGCTGCCCGGCTGGGACCGCCGGCGCCTGCTGGCACACCTGGCCCGCAACGCCGACGCGCTGGTCAACCTGCTGACCTGGGCGCGCACCGGCACGGAGACGCCGATGTACCCCTCGCCGGAGTCCCGGGACGCCGGGATCGCCGAGGCCGCCGGGCTGCCGCCGGCGGTCCTGCGCACGGAGCTGATGGCCGCCACCGGGCGGCTGACCGACGCAGTCCGGGCGATGCCCGCCGACGCCTGGTCGGCGCAGGTGCGCACCGCACAGGGGCGCCCGGTCCCCGCCACGGAGGTGCCGTGGATGCGCAGCCGGGAGGTGTGGGTGCACGCGGTCGACCTGGACGCCGGGGTGGACTTCGTCGACGTGCCCGAGGACGTGCTCGCCGCGGTGGTGGACGACGTGTTCCGGATGTGGGAGGTCCGCGACCAGGCGCCCGACCTCGCGGTGTTCGCCGGGGACCGGGAGTGGGGCACCGGCTCGCTCGCGGTCGCCGGCACGCTGCCCGACGTCGCCGGCTGGCTCACCGGCCGCACGTCCGGTGCCGCCCTGCAGGCCGACGGTCCGCTGCCGACCCTGGCGGCGTGGCTGTGAGCGCCGGGCTGGGCGACCCGGCGGCCGCGCCGGTGCGGGAGACGGGGACGACGGCCGATGCGGTCGTCGTCGGCGGCGGGATCGGCGGTCTCACCGCGGCCCTGGCGCTGGCCCGGGCCGGCCGCTCGGTGCGGGTCCTGGAGCGGGCCGCGGAGTTCACCGAGGTGGGCGCGGGGCTGCAGCTGGCCCCCAACGCCACCCGGGAGCTGGCCCGGCTCGGCGTCCTGGACGAGGTGGTGGCCCGGGGCGTGCTGCCCCGCCGGCTGGTGCTCCGGGACGCGCTCGAGGGCAGCGAGCTGACCTCGCGGGACGTGGGGGAGGGGTTCCGGGCGCGCTACGGCGGGCCGTACGTGGTCGCGCACCGGTCGGACCTCCTCGACGTCCTCGTCGGTGCGTGTGCCGCGGCCGGCGTGGCGCTGGAGACCGGGCGCACGACGGTCGACGTCCGCCAGGACGGCGGTGGCGCGGAGGTGGAGTGCGCCGACGGGTCGGTGCACCGTGCGGCGGCCGTGGTCGGCGCGGACGGGTTGCGCTCGTCGCTGCGCGCCCGCCTCTCCGACGACCAGCCGGTGTCCTCGGGCTACGTGGCCTACCGCGGCACCGTGCCCGCGGACCGGGCGGCCGCGCACGTCGACCCCGGTGACGTGACCGTCTTCATCGGCCCGGGCCTGCACTGCGTCCAGTACGCGCTGCGGGCCGGGGAGATGGTGAACACCGTCGCCGTCTTCCGGTCACCGGGCCACCTGGCGAACCCTGCCGACCCGGACTGGGGTGGTCCCGAGGAGCTGGACCAGGTCTTCACCGGCGTCTGCACCCCGGTCCGTGAGGCGCTGCCGCTGCTGTGGCGCGACCGGCGCTGGCAGATGTACGACCGGGACCCGATCCCGCACTGGGTCGACGGGCGGCTGGCGTTGCTGGGGGACGCGGCGCACCCCATGCTGCAGTACCTGGCGCAGGGGGCGTGCCAGTCGATCGAGGACGCGGTGGCGCTGGCCGACGCACTGTCCGGACCGGCCGGCCTGCCCGCGGACGTGCCGGCCGCACTGGCCGGCTACGCCGACGCCCGTCGGGACCGCACCGCCCGGGTGCAGTCCACGGCCCGGATCTGGGGCGAGATGTGGCACGTGGACGGCGTCGCGCGGCTGCTGCGCAACGACCTGCTGCGCCGGCTGCCGACCGACCACGCCGAGCACCTGGACTGGCTCTACGGACCGGCGCAGGCCTGACCGCGCCGGCGCGAGAATTCTTCCGCGGTCGTGTCGATCCGGCCGGGCTCCGTTCGACGTTTCGGTAGAGCGGGGGTTGCGCCGGTCGGGAGGATCGGCGGCCGACGTGCTCTGCACACCGACACGAGGAGTCAGCGATGCGGTTCATGGTGATCGTCAAGGCCGGCGAGGAGTCCGAGCAGGGCGCGATGCCCAGTGAGCAGGAGCTCGCGGAGATGGGCCAGTACAACGAGCAGCTGGTCAAGGCCGGCATCCTCCTCGCCGGCGACGGGCTGCACCCCAGCTCGAAGGGTGCCCGGGTGCGGTTCGACGCGGACAGCAACGCCACGGTGGTCGACGGGCCGTTCGCCGAGACCAAGGAGCTGATCGCCGGCTTCTGGATCCTGCAGGTCTCCTCGCGCGAGGAGGTCCTGGAGTGGGTCAAGCGGGCACCGTTCCGGGACACGGAGATCGAGGTGCGCCAGGTCTTCGACACCGACGACTTCGGTGACGCGCTCACCCCCGAGCTGCGCGAGGCCGAGGAGCGGCTGCGGGCCACGGTCGCCGAGCAGCACGGCGCCTGACGGGTCCGGCGGGACCGGCGGGACCGGGAGGGGCGGTGACGGCCGACGTCCACCGGGTGGTGGACGCGGTGTGGCGGATGGAGTCCGCGACGATCGTCGCCGCCCTCACCCGGGTCACCGGGGACGTCGGCCTGGCCGAGGAGCTGGCTCAGGACGCACTGGTGGCGGCGCTGGAGCGGTGGCCGGACACCGGCGTGCCCGCCCGGCCCGGCGCGTGGCTGATGGCCACCGCGAAGCACCGCGCGATCGACGCCTTCCGGCGTTCCCGGCGGCTGGCCGACAAGACCGGCGAGCTGGGCCGGGCGCTGTCCGACGCGGAGGAGCCCGACTGGGCGGCGGCGCTCGACGAGGTGGTCGAGGACGACGTCCTGCGGCTGGTGTTCATCGCCTGCCACCCGGTGCTCTCCCGGGAGGCCCGGGTGGCGCTGACGCTGCGCCTGGTCGGCGGCCTGTCCACCGCCGAGATCGCCCGGGCGTTCCTCACCACCGAGCCGACGGTCGCGCAGCGGATCGTGCGGGCCAAGCGGACCCTTACCGCGGCCCGGGTGCCCTTCGAGGTCCCCACCGGCGCCGAGTTCACCGCCCGGCTGTCCTCGGTGCTCGCGGTGCTGTACCTGGTGTTCAACGAGGGCTACTCGGCTACCGCCGGTGTGGACTGGACCCGTCCGGACCTGTGCGCCGAGGCGCTGCGCCTGGGCCGGGTGCTGGCCGAGCTCACCCCGGGCGAGCCGGAGGTGCACGGCCTGGTGGCGCTGATGGAGGTGCAGGCCTCCCGGCTGCGCGCCCGGACCGGCCCGGACGGTGCACCGGTGCTGCTGCTCGACCAGGACCGCGGCCGCTGGGACCGGGTGCTCATCGGCCGCGGTCTGGCCGCCCTGCGGCGGGCGGAGGAGAGCGGGGATGCGCTGGGGCCCTACGCCCTGCAGGCGTCGATCGCCGCCTGTCATGCCCGGGCGGGAAGTCCGGAGGAGACCGACTGGGCTCGGATCGCGGCGCTCTACGAGGCTCTGGCGGAGCTGGCGCCCTCGCCGGTGGTGGAGCTGAACCGGGCGGTCGCGGTGTCGATGGCCTACGGCCCCGCGGCCGGGCTGGTGCTGGTCGACCAGCTCGCCGACGTTCCGGCGTTGCGTGGCTACCACCTGCTGCCCAGCGTCCGGGGCGACCTGCTGGGCAAGCTGGGCCGGACGGCGGAGGCGCGGGCGGAGTTCGAGCGGGCCGCGGGGCTGACCCGCAACGAGCGGGAGCGGGCCCTGCTCCTGGACCGCGCCGCAGCCACCGGCGACCTGCGCGGCTGAGCGGTTCAGCCCCCGGCCTCGTTGCCGGGCTCGGCGGCGAACATCACCCGCAGGCGGACCTCGGCCCCGGACCGGTCGGCGCGGGTGTGGTGCGGCGCCAGCGGGCAGGGCGGGTCGTGCGACCAGCTGCCGCACAGCTCGAGGGTGATGGCGCCGCCGGGCGCACGACCGTCGCCGTCGGCGTCGGCGTGAGGACGGCGTCATGGCGAACGGCTGCGGGCCATGGTGCCCACCCTCCCGCGTCGCGTACCCGGTGCCAGGGTCAGCTCCCGGCGACGTTGCCGGCGAGCCGGCCGAGCAGCCGGCGCAGCTCGCCCACGTCGCTCTCGGTCAGCCCGGCGCGCAGCTGCCGGTCGAACACCGCCGCGGCCACGCGGAGCCGGCGGAACAGGCCCTCGCCGGCCTCGGTCAGCGACACCTGCTGCACCCGCCGGTTGTCCGGGTCCCGGGTCCGGGTGACCAGACCGGAGCGCTCCATCCCGTCCAGATGGTGGGTCAGCGTCGGCTGCCGGACGCCGACCGCGGCGGCCAGCTCAGCCTGGGTGCGGTGGCTGGCCGACTTCAGCGACAGCAGCACCAGCCAGGTCGGTGTCGACCCGCCGGCGGCCACGAGGGCGTCGTCGAAGGCCCGGGCGAGGACCTTCGACGTGCGGGCCACGAGGAGGCCGACAGGGACGTCGCGAGGACCGGGCACGAGGCGAGCGTAGGTCATAGACGCCAAAGAGTTAGACGTCTAACGTTCGACCATGACCAGCTCATCGACCCGGCGCCTGCCGCCGCGGTGGCGGAAGCTGCTCCTGACCGTGCACGTGGCCGGCTCGGTGGGGCTGCTGGGCACCGACGCGACGGTCGTCGCGCTCGGGGTGGCCGGACTGCGGGGGAGCGACCCCCGGACCGTGTACCCGGCCGCCGAGCTGATCGGGACGACGCTGCTGCTACCGCTGGTCCTGGTCGCGCTGACCAGCGGGGTGGCGCTGAGCCTGCTGACCCCGTGGGGGCTGCTGCGGCACTGGTGGGTCGCGGTGAAGTTCGCGCTGACCGTCGCCGGGACGGTCCTGGCCTTCCTCGTCCTGGTCCCGGCACTCGGGGTCGCCGCGGACGCCGCGCGGGCCGGCACGGTGCTCGCTGCCGTCCCGCGACTGCAGCTGGTGCGCGACGCGGGTGCGGCCTCGGTCGTGCTGCTGACCACCGTGGCGCTGTCGGTCCACAAGCCGTTCGGCCGGCTGGGCGTCCGTCGTCCGCCGTTCAGCGGCGCGGCATCGCCAGCGCGGCGAGCAGACCGAGGCCCAGCACACCGGCGCTGACGGCGAACGCCACCTGGAAGGAGAACGCGTCGGTGAGCGCCCCGGCGACCAGTGGCCCGGACACCGCGCCGAGGTCGGCGGCCATGGAGAAGACGGCGACCACCCGGCCGCCGCGCTGCGGGCTCACGTCCCCGACGATCGCGGCGGGCACGCTGGACAGCAGCGAGGCACCCAGCCCGACCGTGGCCATCGCCGGCAGGAAGACCGCGGTGTGGGCCGGGAGCGCGAGGACCGCGGTGGCCGCGGTGGCCAGCGACGCGCCGAGCACGAGCGAGGGCCGCCGTCCCCAGGCGTCGGACCACCGGCCGGCGCGCAGCAGGCCGACGGCCTGGGCGAGGGACCCGGCGAGCAGACCCGCGCCGGCCCAGGCAGCGGACTTGCCCAGGTCCTCGGTCACGTACAGCGGTACCAGCGAGGTGCGGACGCCGAAGAGCATCCAGCCGACCCCGAGGTTGGCCGTCAGCGCGGCCAGGTAGGCCCGCGATCGAAGCGCCGCCCGCACCCCACCGCCGGCCGCTCCGGCGGTCGGGACCGCGGTCGGGACGGCGGCCGTCGGCTCCGTGCCGCCGGCCTGGTCGACGCCCGGGGCCACCGGCGCCGGGG
>JAOPWG010000234.1 GCA_025965775.1 Modestobacter sp.
GACCATGAACCGCTCGACGATGGTCGCGGCCTCGTCGATCCGCTTCTGCGGGATGGCGGGGATGCCGATGCCGCGAGCGGACTGCGCGACGTAGGACAGCGCCATCACCGCGGCGCGGGCCAGCTCCTCGCGGGCCTCCTCGGCGGAGATGTCCAGCAGCGGGCGGTAACCCCAGATCGGGGTCAGCATGGCCAGCGCGGCCTGCACGTCGACCCGGACGTCGCCGGTGTGCACCGGGATCGGGAACGGCTCGGCCGGCGGGAGGCCGGGGCCGAACTTGCCGTCGACCAGCAACGCCCAGACGTTGCCGAAGGTCACCTTGCCGACCAGGTCCTCGATGTCGACCCCGCGGTAACGGAGCGCGCCACCGTCCTTGTCCGGCTCCGCGATGGTGGTCTCGAAGGCGATGACACCTTCCAGGCCCGGTACGAAGTCGTCGGCCATCTCGCATGCTCCTCTGCGCGCGGGCGGTGCGTCGTGTCGCTGGACCGCGCACGACAGCCGTCAACTTAGGGGTTGGGCCACCGGGCCTTGCAGCCGGGCGGCGCGGGAGTTGCCCGGCTGCCGGCTGCCGTGTTCCCGGGACGGTGACAGCATGGCGCTGTGCCCGACCTGATCAGCATGCGCAGGGACTATGACGACGGGGGGCTCGGGGAGCACGGGCTGGCGTCCACCTGGGTGGAGCAGTTCGACCGGTGGTTCGCCGACGCGGTGGCCGCCGGGCTGCCCGAGCCCAACGCGATGGTGGTGGCCACCGCGGATGCCGACGGCGCTCCCGATGCCCGCATCGTGCTGATGAAGGGGTACGACGCCGACGGGATCGTCTTCGCCACCAGCTACGCCTCGGCCAAGGCCGCCGAGATCGCGGTGAACCCGCGTGCGGCACTGGTCTTCCCCTGGCACGCGCTGCAGCGCTCGGTCCGGGTGACCGGGTCGGTGGAGCGGATCGGTCCGACGGCGTCGGACGCGCTGTGGGACCCGCGTCCCCGCGGTTCGCAGCTGGCGGCGGCGGCGTCGATCCAGTCGACGGTCGTGGAGTCGCGGGACGAGCTGGTGGAGCGGGTGCGCGTGCTCGACGAGCAGTCCCCGCCGGGCCCGCTGGCCCGGCCGGAGGTGTGGGGCGGGTACCGGGTGGTCCCGGCCACGGTCGAGTTCTGGCAGGGCGGCCACGACCGCCTGCACGACCGGCTGAAGTTCCTACGCTCCGCTCCCGGGGAGCACGGCACAGCGGAAGGGGGCGGCTGGGTCGTGCAGCGCCTGGCCCCGTGAAGAAGGACCCCGCTGCTCCCCGGGAAGGACCCCGTCCTCCTCGCCCCTCGCAAGCTCGCGGCGAGCCTCCGGACGGGGCCGTAGGAGCTCGGCGCGGGCCCCTGCAGCAGGGCCGCCCTCGCCGCCGGGGCTGGGCGATCGACACCAGCCCGCTGCGCAATCGCGCCTACCGCCGGGTCTTCGGCGGGGTGGCGGTCACCATGCTCGGTCAGCAGATGACCCTGGTCGCCGTCCCGTTCCAGGTCTACCGGCTGACCGGCTCCTCGCTGATGGTCGGCGTGACCTCGGTGGTGGCGCTGGTCCCCCTGGTCGTGTTCGGGCTGCTCGGGGGTGCGATCGCCGACGCGGTGGACCGCCGGGTGCTGCTGCTGGTCACCTCCGTCGGCGCAGCGGCCACCAGCGCGCTGCTCGCCGTCCAGGCGCTGCTGCCCGGCAACGGGCACCTCGCCGTGCTGTGGGTGTTGACCGCCCTGGTGTCGGCGTTCGCCGCGGTCAACCAGCCCACCCGCAGCGCCGTCATCCCGGCGCTGGTCGGGGTGGAGGGCGTGGCCGCCGCCAATGCGCTGGCCATGACCGTGCGCCAGGCCGGGGTGATCGTCGGTCCGCTGCTGGCCGGCCTGCTGATCGGCACCGGCGGCCTGCCGCTGACCTACACGATCGACGCCCTCGGCTTCCTGGCCGCAGTGTTCCTGTTGCGCGGGCTCCCGTCGCTGCCGCCCGGGGGAGGGGGCGGGTCGCTGCGCCCGGGGGCCGCCGTCCGCGGCGTCTGGGAGGGCTTCGCCTTCCTGCGCACCCAGCCGGTGCTGCTGATGACCTTCGTCGTCGACATCATCGCGATGCTCTTCGCCTGGCCGCAGGCGGTCTTCCCGCAGCTGTCCCAGACCACCTTCGCCGGGGATGCCAACAGCCTGGGCTGGCTGTTCGCCGGTGTCTCGATCGGCTCGCTGGTCATGGGGCTGACCTCGGGCTGGGTGAGCCGGGTGGATCGGCAGGGCGCGGTGGTGCTCGGTGCCATCGCGGTGTGGGGCGTGGCCATCGTCGGCTTCGGACTGGCCTCCACGCTCTGGCTGGCCGTGCTCTGCCTGGCCGTGGCCGGCGCCGGCGACATGGTCAGCGCGGTGCTGCGCTCCTCGATGCTGCAGACCGCGGCACCGGATGAGATGCGCGGCCGCATGCAGGGCGTGTTCATCGTCGTGGTGGCCGGGGGTCCCCGGCTCGGCGACCTGCGCGCTGGTGTGCTCGCCAGCACCGTCGGGGTGAGCGCGGCGATGGTGTCCGGCGGGGTGGTCATCGTGGTGGCGATGGCCGTCGTCGCGGTCGCCGTGCCCTCGTTCTGGTGGTTCCGGGCCTCCCGCGCCACGGAGTACGCCGAGCGGGCCCGCAGCGCGCTCACCGCTCCGGCGGCGGACTGATCCGGCGCGTGGCCGGCCGGGGGCCGGGTAGCCGGGAGGGCATGACGCTTCCCCGGGTCCTCGTCCTCGTCCTCGCCGGTGGTGCGGGCGGCCGGCTGGAGCTGCTGACCGAGCTGCGCGCCAAGCCCGCCGTCCCCTTCGCCGGTGTCTACCGGCTCATCGACTTCCCGCTCAGCAACTGCGAGCACTCCGCCATATCCGACGTCTGGGTGTCGGTGCAGTTCCACCCGACGTCGCTGTCCGAGCACCTGGCCAACGGCCGGCCCTGGGACCTGGACCGGACGTCCGGTGGCCTGCTGACGCTGCCGCCGTTCCAGGGGACCGACCGGGGCGGTTGGGCCACCGGGACCGCGGACTCGCTGTGGCGCAACGCCGACCTCGTGCGGCAGTTCGACCCCGACGCGCTCGTCGTCGTCAGCTCCGACGCGGTCTACAAGCTCGACTACCGCGAGGTCGTCGAGGCCCACCTCGGCTCCGGAGCCGAGGTCACGATGGTGACCACCGAGGTCGCCGAGGACGACGCACCCCGGTACGGGATCGTGCAGGTCGGGGACGGCGCCCGGGTCGAGGACTACGCCTACAAGCCCGAGCGGCCGGCCACGACCACGGCCACCAACGAGGTCTTCGTGTTCTCCCCGACCCCGACGCTGGACCGTCTGGAGGCGCTGAGCCACGAGGTCGGCGACGAGGGCCTGGAGGACCTGGGCACCCACCTGCTGCCCGCGCAGACCCGGGACGGGCTGGCCCGCGCCCACCGGCTGGAGGGCTACTGGCGCGACGTGGGCACCGTCCCGGCCTACTGGCAGGCGCACCGCGACTTCCTGGCCGAGGAGCCGCCGCTCGACCTGGACGAGGCCGGCTGGCCGCTGCACACCCGCGGCGGCCGGCACAGCGCGGCGCGGCTGCTCCGCGGTGCGGTGGTCGAGGACAGCCTGGTCTCCGGCGGCACCCGGGTGGCCGGGGAGGTCACCGGCTCGGTGCTGTCGCCGGGAGTGGTGGTGGAGGCCGGCGCCACGGTCGTGGACTCGGTGCTGCTCCCCGGCGTCCGGGTACGGGCGGGGGCCACGGTGACCCGGGCCGTCCTCGACGACCGGGTCGAGGTGGGGGAGAAGGCCTCCGTCGGCGGGGACGGCGAGATCACCCTGGTCGGGCGGCAGGCCCGGGTCGCGGCCGGTTCCGAGGTGGCTCCCGGCGCGCGGCTGCCGGACCCGGAGCGCGAGGACTGAGTCACCCGGACTGCTACGACTCGGCTCGCCGAGCGTTCCTCCGATCCGCCCGAGCGAGCGCGGGATGCTCCGCATGCCGCGCCGCTCGGACGGTCAGGGCAGGGCGTGGGCCACCATGCGCGGATCGGCGAGGAGCGCGTCGTAGGCGGCGGCCCGGTCCGCGTCCGGGGTCCGCAGGACGGCGGAGGGGCGGGTCGTGGCCAGGATCCAGGTCTGGGCGGGCACCTCCTCCTCCGGCTCCGGGCCGTCGGCAGCTGCCTCGCCCACCTCCACAGCCCGGACTCCCGGCGGTGTCCAGGGCAGCAGCTGCCCGCGATCCCTGGTGATCTGGAAGGACGGCGAGATCAGCGCCTTGCCGGCGACCGCGCCGAGGCACACCACGACCTCCGGGGCGAGCACGGCGAACTCCGCCTCCAGCCACGGCCAGCAGGCCATCAGGTGCTCAGCACCCGGTGACCGGTGGATTCGCCGCTTGGCGGTCGGGGTGGCGTTCAGGCTGTCGATGCAGTCGAGGTTCAGCGTCGGGCCAGGCGCAAACGTCATCCTGGCCCTGGATCTTGATAGCGACTGCGGGTGGGTGGCCTGGATGGAGGATCGCGAGGGCGAGCGCTGCTGCGATGCCGCTGAGGAGGTCATCGGTGACTCTGCCCTTGACCAGCTCCGACAGCGCGCGCTGACCGTGATCGCTCAGCACAGGCACGGGTGACCCATCGTCGTGCCAGCGCTGACGCGCTATCGGCCGTGCACGCCGCGAAGCCACCTCACTGCTGCACACGGCGCTGTCCACCGGCCGTGCTCCGCACACGTCGGTCTGCGGGGCCACCGACAGTGCTGCGCGAGACGTCGAGTGGGAGTTCGATCAGACTCATGAGCACCGAGACGAGCACCGACAGCCATCCGGCTCAGGTACCGGCTGGGGTGGGCCTGGACGGTCTGCGCGAGGCGGCCGCCGGGTGCAAGGCCTGTGAGCTGTGGCAGGGCGCGACGCAGACCGTGTTCGGGGAGGGACCGGAGACTGCCCGCATCGTGCTCGTCGGGGAGCAGCCTGGCGACCAGGAGGACCGCAAGGGCGAGCCCTTCGTGGGACCTGCCGGCCGGCTGCTCGACCGAGCACTCGCCGACGCCGGGATCGACCGGCGCGAGGCGTACGTGACGAACGCTGTGAAGCATTTCAGGTTCACGCAGAAGGGTAAGCGGCGCATCCACCAGACACCCGGCCCCGAGCACCTGCGGGCCTGCCGGCCCTGGCTGGAGGCGGAGTTCGCCGTCCTGCAGCCCGAGGTGGTCGTCTGCCTGGGAGCGACGGCGGCGAAGGCGCTGATCTCCCCGTCCTTCCGGATCACTCAGGACCGCGGGCAGCTGCTCCCCTGGACCCCTTCGGGAGCACCGCAGCCGACCGAGGACGATGACGAGGATGCCCCGCACCAGACCTGGATGCTGGCCACCACGCACCCCTCGGCGATCCTCCGGACGCCAGACGAGGCCCGCGCCGCCGCCTACGACGCGCTGGTCGCTGATCTGAAGGTGGTCGCGCACGCCCTCGCCTGAGCCGGCCCTGGTCGCGCCGGTGGGTTGGGTGCCGTTGGTGTCGGTGAGCCGGTCCCAGCCGGGCGGCGGGGTCGCCGTGTTGGCCGGCCACACGACTGCGGTGGCGAGGGTGCTGCTCATGGATGTCTCCAGGGGTGTCCGGGGAGTGGCGGGCGGACGGTGCCGACGTCTCAACCGGTGGCGATCACCTGGTGGAAACCGGCAGTTCCGGCTGGCTGTCGGCGTCTGTTCGGCCCGTCGACTGGCGCTCACCCAGCTTCTGCGACGGCAAGGGCTGCTCGCGTCGCCCGTAGACCCGATTTCCTGTTCGCCGATCGCCCCACACGGGTTCCCCCATTCGCCCTGCATCGGGTTCGCCCCGTCGTAGACGTGCGGAACGGGTGGGCCGCTGGGGGCGGCGAGCTCAAGCAGGCGGAGACTGTCGCTCTTCGAGGCCTCCGGACGCCCACCGTCGTCTCCCTCGCCGGGGGCTACTTCGGTGTGCAGCTCGCCGCGGATGGCGCGACGTCATCTTGGCTGTCGACCTTGACAGCGACTGGGCTGGGTGGCCTGGATGGAGGACCGCGAAGGCGAGCGCTGCTGCGACGCCGCTGAGGAGGTGGATCGGTGACTGTCCCCTTGACCAGCTCCGACAGCGCGCGCTGACCGCGATTGCTCGGCACAGGCACGGGTGAGTACGGCCAACAAGGGTGACGGATCCGGCTAGATCCGACGTCGCCGAGGTGTCCTTGAGCGGCCCATTCAAGGGCGAGATCCCCGAGCTGCGAATCGCGGCCGGTCGATGGCACAGCATGATCATGCGTGCTTGGTGAGAGCCCTCTGCGACTGGTTGTGCCGACATACCGGATAGGGGGGTCCTTCGCCCTTGCTTCCTGCCCATGACGAGGGCCAGGGTGGCTGGCGTCCCGGAAGCGCCGACCGTGCCCGGGCCGCTCGTGAGGTGTCCTCCTGCCCCGCCCCCGGTCTGTG
>JAOPWG010000237.1 GCA_025965775.1 Modestobacter sp.
TCGCTGCGGGCGGCGGTGTCGTGCCCGACGAGCAGGGCGGTGCCGTCGGGGTACCAGCCGGCGGTGACATCACCGGGGAGGTCCAGCACGAGCTCCTTCTCGGCGCCGCTGACGACGTCCCAGATCAGCAGCTCCTCGCGGCCGCGGCGCTCGTGGCCGACCAGCAGCCGGGTGTCCCCGGGGCGTGGCGCGAAGGCGAGCGCGTGCAGCCCGCGCCCGTCGCCGTCCCACTTCTCGGCGACCATCGAGCGGTCGGCGGTGCGCAGCACGCGCAGTGCCGGGTACCGGGGGTCGCCGTGCTCGGAGTGGGAGAAGACGAGCAGGGCGTCGTCGTGGGACAGCGCGTCGACCGACGCGGTGTCGGGGGAGGTGTAGAAGACCGCTGGGGTGCCGCCGGCGGGTGCGAGCCACAGCTCGCTGCCGTGGTCGGTGGACCGGCCGACGGCGACCATGCCGCGGCCCACCTCCAGCCCGGCGGGGAAGGCGGCAGCCACCTCGGGCAGGGCGACCGCGTCGTCCCCGCCGGTGAAGGGCTGGGTGCGCCAGACGCCGAACTCGTCGCCGTCGGTGTCGGCGAACCACCAGATGGTCTCGCCGTCCGGGCTCAGCGCGCTGAACAGCGTGCCGTTGGGCCGGTCGGTGACCTGGCGGTGGGTGTCGGTGCTGCGGTCCCAGGCGTACTGCTCGACGACACCGCTGACGTCGGAGGAGTACAGGCAGCGGTCCGGGGCGTCCTCGGCCCAGTCGGGCAGGCTGACCCTCGGGGCGCGGAAGCGCGCCTGCCAGCGGGCGGTGACCTCGGGCGGCAGGGCGGTGGGAGGGGTCGGCTCGGCGCTCACGGGCTCATCTTCCTCCGCCCCCCGCTCCCGCCGTGTCGCCCTCCCGGGCCGCTGCCCCGGTGGCTGGTCCGGTTCCGGCCAGGGCGTCCGCCCGGCCCTCGACGGCGGCGTCACGGACGTCGCCGATCAGGGTCTCCAGAACGTCCTCGAGCGCCACCAGGCCCAGCAGCTCGCCGTTGTCGCCGACGACCCGGCCCAGGTGCGACCCGGAACGACGCATGGCCTGGAGCACCTCCGGCAACGGCTCGTCGGGGGCGAAGTCGACGAAGGGGGTGACCGCTTCGTCGGGAATCGCCTGGTCCCGGGACGCGGGCCCGGCACCCAGCACGTCCTTGACGTGCACGTAACCCACCAGCGTGCCGTCGTCGGTGCGTATCGGGTAGCGACTGAAGCCGTGCTCGGCGACCACGCGCTCCAGGTCCCGCGGGGTGACGTCCCGCGGCACGGTGACGAGCGAGTCGGGGGGCAGCAGCACCGAGCGGGCGTCGTGCTGCTCGAAGGTGAGCGCATACGCGGCGAGTTCGCTGACCTCGCTGCCCAGCAGCCCCTCCTGCCGTGACTGGTTGATCATCGAGCGGATCTCCGACTCGTCGAAGCCGGCCGAGATCTCGTCGGTGGGCTGCACCCCGAAGAGCCGGACGAAGCCGTTCGTGGTGACGTCGAAGAACCAGATGAAGGGCTTGAGCAGCCGCACCAGCACGGCGAGGGGCGGGCCGAGCGCGAGGGCGGCGCGGGCCGGGCCGGCGATGGTGATGTTCTTGGGGACCATCTCGCCCAGCACCATGTGCAGCACGGTGATCAGCGCCAGGGCGATGACCAGCGACACCGGGTGCAGCAGGGCCTCCGACGCGCCGGCCGCCGCCAGCGGGGCCTCGATGAGGTGTGCGACCGCGGGCTCGCCGACCGCACCGAGGCCCAACGAGCACAGCGTGATGCCCAGCTGGGCGCCGGCCATCATCTGCGAGACGTTGCGCATGGCGGCGAGGGTCTTCTGCGCTCGCCCCGACCCGGCTGCCGCGCGGGGCTCGATCTGGTCGGCGCGGGCCGAGACCAGCGCGAACTCCGCGGCCACGAAGAAGGCGTTGCCCAGCAGCAGGGCGACCAGGACCAGGATGCTCAGGACCTCGCTCATGCCTGCGCCACGTCGCGCTCGCGGCCGGCGGAGGCGCCGTCCGCCCGTCCGCCCAGCGGCACGGCTCGCAACCGGGCGATGCGCCGGCCCTCGACGTCGGTGACGGTCAACCGGACGCCGTCCACCTCGACCGCGTCGCCCTCCTCGGCGAGCCTGCTCAGCCGCTCGACCACGAAGCCGGCCACGGTCTCGTAGCGGCCCTCGGGGACGTCGATGCCGGTGCGGTCGCGCACCTCATCGGGGCGCAGCAGGCCGGAGATGTCCCAGCCGCAGCCCTCGACCCGCCGGAGCTGGCGGAGCGGGCGGTCGGTCTCGTCGGTGATCTCCCCGACCAGCTCCTCGACGATGTCCTCGAGGGTCACGATGCCGTGGGTGGCGCCCCACTCGTCGACGACGAGAGCCAACTGCAGCCCCTGCTCGCGGAGCTGGTCCAGGAGCGGGTCCAGGCGCAGCGACGACGGGACGGCGAGCACGGGGGCGGCCAGCTCCCCGGCGGTGCGCTTCTCCCGCTCGGCCTCGGGGACGGCGACGGCGTTCTTGACGTGCACCACGCCGGTGACCTCGTCGAGGTCGGCGCCGTAGACGGGGAAGCGGGAGTTGCCCGAGCGGATGGCCGCGTCGATGATGTCGGCCGCCGTGGCGCTGGCGCTCAGCGTCCACAACCGGGTGCGCGGGGTCATCACGTCGGTGGCGTACTTCTCGCGCAGCCCCAGCGAGCGGCTCAGCAGCCGGGCGGCGAGGGGGGAGAGGTCGCCCTCCTCCACTGACCGGCGGGCCACCGCGGTCAGCTCCGCGGCGCCGCGGACGTCGTCGAGCTCCTCCCGCGGCTCGATCCCCAGCCGGCGCACGATGCCGTTGGCCAGCGTCTGGAGCACCTGGACCATCGGGCCGGTCACCGTGGCGAAGGCCTGCATGCCCGGCGCCACGAGGGAGGCGGTGCGCAGCGGCCGGGCGATGGCCAGGTTCTTGGGACCCAGCTCGCCGAGCAGCATCTGCAGGAAGGTCGCCAGTGCGATGCCCAGCCCGGCGGCGACGGGTACGACGGAGCCCGCGGGCAGACCGGCGCCGAGCAGCACCGGCTCGAGCAGCCCGCCCAGCGCCGGCTCGGCGAGGAAGCCGACCATCAGCGTGGTGAGCGTGATGCCGAGCTGGGCGGCCGACAGCTCGGTGGACAGGGCGCGCAGCGCCCGGACCACGCGGGCGGCACCGCGGTCACCGGCCTCCGCGGCCCGTTGGGCCTCGCCGCGGTCGACGGTCGTGAAGGAGAACTCGGCGGCGACGAAGAACCCCGTCAGTGCAGTGAGCAGCACCGCGGCCAGCACCAGCAGCCACTCGGTCATCGGTGCTGAGGTGCCCGGCGCGGGGGGCCCGAAACGACTCAGGGACCGCCGATCGGCGGTCCCTGAATGCTGGTCGGGGTGACAGGATTTGAACCTGCGGCCTCGTCGTCCCGAACGACGCGCGCTACCAAGCTGCGCCACACCCCGGCGGTGCTTCCTCCACTCTAACCGACCCGCTCGGCGGGTTTCGACGCGGTGTCATCGAGCCCGGGCGGTGAGGGTCAGCAGCGTCGCTTCCGGAGGGCAGGCGAAGCGCACCGGCGCGTACGGGCTGGTGCCCAGACCGGCCGAGACGTGCAGCCAGGTGCCGGTCGGGTGGTCCGGCGTGGGCTCGGCCCAGCGGTGCAGCCAGCGGACGTGCTCCCGGTCGAGCCCGCAGTTGGTGACCAGCGCCCCGTAGAAGGGCACCCGCAGCTGCCCGCCGTGGGTGTGGCCGCACAACAGCAGGTCGTAGCCGTCGGCGGTGAAGCGGTCCAGCACCCGGGGCTCGGGGGAGTGCACCAGGCCCAGCCGCAGGTCGGCGGTGGTGTCGGCCGGTCCGCCCACCAACTCGTAGCGGTCACGTCTGAGGTGCGGGTCGTCCAGGCCGGCCAGGCTGATCCGCCGGCCGCCGACGGTCAGCTCGCCCCGGGCGTTGGTGAGGTTCGTCCAGCCGCGGCCGGTCATCCCGTCGCGCAGCTCGCGCCACGGCAGTTCGATGCCGTGCACCCGCTTGTGGTTGGTCCGGAAGTACTTCAGCGGGTTCTTCGGGCGCGGGGCGTAGTAGTCGTTGCTGGAGAGGACGAATGCGCCGGGGAGGTCCATCAGCGGGTCGAGGGCCCGCAGCGTGGCCGGGACGGCGTCCATCCCGGCCAGGTTGTCACCCGTGGTGATGACCAGGTCGGGTTCGAGCGCGGCCAGCCCGGCGACCCACTCCTGCTTGCTGCGCTGACCGGCTGTCATGTGCAGGTCGGACAGTTGCAGCACGGTCAGCGGCCGGGAGCCGGGAGCCAGCACCGGGACCTCGAAGCGGCGCAGCGTCCAACGGGTGCGCTCGTAGAGGCCGGCGTAGGCCACGGTCGCGGCGCCGGTGGCCAGGACCGCGGTGGGGACGGCGGGGATCGGACGCATCCCGTGAGCGTAGGCGGCGGGGGGAAGTCGTCGTCCCCGCCGGCGGGCGGGTGGGAGGCTTGCGGATGTGCCTGAGCTGAAGGACCGACTCCGAACCGACCTGACCACCGCCATGAAGGCCCGCGACGAGCTGCGGACGGCGACGCTGCGCATGGTGCTGGCCGCCGTGACCGCCGAGGAGGTGGCCGGCAAGGAGGCCCGTGAGCTGTCCGACGACGAGGTCCAGGCCGTGCTGCGCCGCGAGGCGAAGAAGCGCCGGGAGGCGGCCGAGGCCTTCGCCGGCGCGGGCCGGGCCGAGCAGGCCGAGCGGGAACAGGCCGAGGAGGGGATCGTCGTCGGCTACCTGCCCGCGCAGCTCGAGGACGCCGACCTGGTGGCCATCGTGGCCGACGTGGTGACCCGCACCGGGGCGTCGGGGATGAAGGACATGGGCAAGGTCATGGGCGCGGTGCAGGCCGCGGCGGCCGGCCGGGCCGAGGGTGGCCGGGTGGCTGCGGAGGTCCGCCGCCAGCTCGGCTGATATGTGAGGTCGGCTGTCCAGAGGGCGTGGCCAGGTGCCGCCAGGGCTGGCTGCTCTGGCAGCACCTCGTTTGTGCTGGTCCGGGCGTGGCCGGTGGCGGAGTGAGCGTGTGGTGCCGCGCGCGGTCGACCGCATCGGGACCACCGTGCGTCCCGGGCGGCCTCCTGAGTGACGGTGGGCACCCGGACGGCGGTCAGGTCCTCCAGGCGCAGCAGCCGGGCCAGCAGCACCGCGTCTCGCGCGTCGGTCTTGACCCGGTCACCGGACGGCCGGGCGATTTCCGAGGGCGCGGCAACCTCACGGCGGATCCCCGCGGCCCTCAGCGCTCGGGCCAGGCCGGACCCGGTCGGCCCGGCCTCGTGGGCCACCGCCGCCGGACCCGGCAGCGCCCGCACCCAGTCGATGATCAAGGCGGTATCGGGCACGAGTCGCTGCTTGATCAACTCGCCGGTCGTGCCATCGATCGCCGCCGCGGACACCGAACGTGCGTGCACGTCAGCCCCGCGCTCGCACGGTCCAGACCCATCGGGGCGTCCCACACATACCGTCTGACCCGCGGACGACGGAAGGGGCCGGGCGATCGCCCGGCCCCTCCGTCGTGCTGCGTGCCCCGGTCAGCCGGTCGGCGCGTTCCCGTTGGTGTCCGGCGGCAGGCCCGGGGCGGCCGGGCTCACCGGGGCCGCCGGGGTCGCCGTGTCCGGCGGGGTCTGGGTCGGCGTGGCGCCGCCGGTCGTCGTCCCGCCGGGGTTGCTGGCGGGGGGTGTGTAGCTCACCGCCGGCCGGTTGACGTCACCCCCGGAGTACTTCGGGTCGGCCGGCGGGAACTCCGCCGTCGGCTGGTTGGTCAGGATCGGTGCCATTGCGTCGTGCCAGATGGTGGCCGGCTTGCCACCGCCGAAGCCGCCGACGCTGGCGTTCGAGTAGGGGTTGAGCACGAACGCGCTCGCGGTGTACTCCGGCGTGGAACCGACGAAGGCCACCGAGTCGTTCTGGTTGATCGTGCCGGTCTTGCCGGCGATCTGGTGCCCGGGAACGTAGGCCCGCGGCGCGGTCTGCAGGGCGTGCCCCGGCTCGACGTCGTTGCGCAGCATCTGGTTGAGCGTGTCCGCGATGCCGGGATCGATGACGTTCGGGGTGCACTGGTCGCCCTTGACCACGGGTTGACCGTCGTCGCCGGTCAGTGGCTTCCCGTCGCTGGTGAGGACCTGGGTGAGCGGGATCGGCTCGCACTTGGTGCCCCGCGCGGCGATGGTGGCGTAGGCGGTGGCCAGGTCGAGTGGGCTCACCGGCTCGGTGCCGTAGGTGAAGGAGCCGTTGTTCTCGGCGATGATCTTCTCGGCAGGCTTCTGGTTCGAGGCGTTGAAGCTCATGCCCAACCGCTGCGCCATCTCGACCGGACCTCGGACGCTCCCGAGAGCGTCCTCCAACGCGAGGAAGTAGGTGTTGGAGGACATGTAGAGCGCCTGCGTCATGGTGAGGGTGTTCGGGTAGCTGCTGCCGACATTGGGGACCGTGTACGGCCTGCCCTTGTCCTTGTAGACCCGCGACACGTAGGGGTTGCTGGTGGTCAGTGTGTACGTCGCGGGCTTGCCCTGTTCCAGGGCTGCGGCCGCGACGAACAGCTTGAAGGTCGACCCGGAGCCCTTGCTCGGGGCGACGGCGAAGTTGACCGACTCGCACGTCGGGTTGGTGTTCCGGTCGCAGCCGTACGTCCGGTTGACGCTCATCGCCAGCACGTGCCCGGTGCCCGGCTGGATGGCGTCGTAGGTGCCGATGAGGTTGCTGTCCAGCCCGACGGTGTTCAGCACACCCTGGTCGCCGGCGGCCTGCATGTCGGGGCGCAGCGTCGTCTGGATCGTGTAGCCGCCATTGTCCAGTTGCGCGTCACTGAGCTTGAGGCGGCCGTTCAGGTAGTCCTTGAGGTAAGCGCAGAAGAACCCGCCGATCGCGGCCTGCGCGCAGCCGTTCGGCGGCTTGGCGCCCTCGACGGTCTGCACCGGGCTCGCGGAGATGTCGGCCAGCTCCTGGTCGGTGATGTGCCCCAGGGTGTGCATCCGGTGCAGCACCTGGTTGCGGCGGGTCTGCGCCGCAGCGGGGTGCGCCAGCGGGTCGTCGGCAGCGGGGCTCTGCACCAGGCCGGCCAGCACCGAGGCCTGCGGAAGGGTCAGGTCGGCGGCGTCGACGCTGAAGTAGGTGCGCGCGGCGGCCTGGATGCCGTAGGCCCCGTGCCCGAAGTAGGCGATGTTCAGGTAGCGGGTGAGGATCTCGTCCTTGGAGTAGGTCTGCTCCAGGGCGAGGGCGAGACGGGCCTCCTTGAGCTTGCGGCCGACGGTCTGCTCGGTCGCCGCCTGCCGCTCCTCGGGGGTGCTCGCCGTCTGCAGCAGGGTCTGCTTGACCAGCTGCTGGGTGAGGGTCGACCCGCCCTCCTCGACGCCGCCGGCCGCCACGTTCTTCGCCAGGGCGCGCAGCGTGCCCTGCACGTCCAGCCCGTTGTGCTCGTAGAAGCGCGAGTCCTCGATGTCGACCAGCGCCTGCTTCATCACCGGGGAGACCTGGGCCGGCGTCACCGGGGTCCGGTTGTTCTCGTAGAACTCGGTGATCAGCGACCCGTCCGCGGCCAGCACCCTGGTGTTGCCGTTCGGCGTCCTGTCGGTCAGCTCGACAGGCAGGGCATCGAGCAGGGACGTGGAGTTGCGGGCCACCAGGCCCGTGCCGCCGACCCACGGGAACAGCAGGGCGGCGATGAGGACGCCGGCCACGACGATCATCGCGACGAGCTTGCCCAGGGCACCGAGACGGAAGCGCGCAGTGTCAGACATCGCAGGCCAAGGTACCTGTCCGCGGGGGTGTCCCGGCGCGCCTCCGACCTCGACGCGCGGGCGGCTCAGCTGGCGCGGTCGCGGAGCGGG
The DNA here is from genome assembly GCA_025965775.1 of Modestobacter sp. Lineage (GTDB taxonomy): Bacteria > Actinomycetota > Actinomycetes > Mycobacteriales > Geodermatophilaceae > Modestobacter. The sequence goes on from JAOPWG010000237.1 coordinate 7,851, forward strand.
AGCACCCGGCTGCGCGGGGTCCCCGTAGGGGTGTCGGTCTCCTCGCCGAGCAGTCCCGATGCCATCGTGCGCAGGCCGTCCAGGTCGTGCACGTCACCGGCCGCGGCCGGCACGGTGCGGACGGCGACCTCCGGGTGCGCGCTGGTGAACCGGTCGGCCAGCCGCTGCTCCCGGGTGGCCAGCGCCATCCGCTCGGCGTGCACGCGCAGCGCTCCCGCGGTGAGCTTCGCCCCCTGGCCGCCGGCCTCGGCCACTGCCTCCGCGGCGGCCTCGGCCCGGGTGGCCGACAGTGCGGTCGTCGCCGGCGGATGGGTGCGGTTGAGCACCAGCCCGGCCAGCGGCATGCCCTCGGTGGACAGCCGGTCGACGAAGTAGGACGCCTCCCGCAACGCGTCCGGCTCCGGCGCGGCCACCACCACGAACGACGTCCCCGGCTGGCGGAGCAGCTCGTAGGTCGCCGTCGCCCGCTCGCGGAAGCCGCCGAACATGGTGTCGAGCGCGGAGACGAAGGAAGAGATGTCGGTCAGCAGCTGCCCGCCGAGGATCTTGCTGATGATCCGGCTGAACAGCATGAACCCGGCGCCCACCAGCCGGACCCCGGCGCGGCCACCGGCCCGGGCCGGCGCCATCAGCAGCCGGATCATCGTGCCGTCGAGGAACCGGCTCATCCGGTTCGGGGCGTCCAGGAAATCCAGCGCCGAACGGGACGGCGGGGTGTCGACGACCACCAGGTCCCACCGCTCGCTGGCCCGCAGCTGCCCCAGCTTCTCCATCGCCATGTACTCCTGCGTGCCGGCGAAGGAGGAGGACAGCGCCTGGTAGAAGGGGT
>JAOPWG010000243.1 GCA_025965775.1 Modestobacter sp.
CGGGCGAACGTGGCGCGCCGGCTGCCGTCCTGGCTGGTGGAGAAGGTGCCGCGGGACCACCGCGAGTCCGACGCCGCGTTCCGCCGCCGGCGCCGGGTCACCGCCGGCGTCTCGGTCGCCGGTGCCGGGCTGCTCGGCGTCTCGCTGTCCCAGAAGCCGGACACCCCGGCGTTCTACGGGCTCACCCTGGGCGTGGCCGGCACCTGGGTGGCCGGCGGGTTCGCGTCCGGGCCGCTGCACCTGGGCTGGATGCGCTCGGCCGCCGACACCCTGCAGCGCCCACTGCTCACCCCCGTGGCGCTGGGGGTGGGCTCCTTCGGGCTCTTCTACGCCGCCGCGCTCGTCGCCCGCCGGATCCCCGTCCTCGGGGCGGCCGTCACCCGGGTGCTGCGCTACGCCCACCAGGGCTCACTCCCGCTGGTGCTCACCACCACCCTGGCCAACGGCGTCGCCGAGGAGGTCTTCTTCCGCGGTGCGCTCTACGCCGCGGTGGGCACCCGCCACCCGGTGCTCAAGTCCACCGCCGTCTACTCGCTGGCGACCACGTCCACCCGTAACCCCGCGCTCGTGCTGGCCTCGGTGGCGATGGGCCTGCTGTTCGGGCTGCAGCGCCGGGCCACCGGCGGCATCCAGGCGCCGGTGCTCACCCACCTGACCTGGTCGGTGCTGATGCTGCGATACCTGCCGCCGCTCTTCCGGGACCGGCCCTCGATCGACGACCCCCGCTCGCAGCAGAAGGGCTGACGCTTCCCCGCGCGGGTGGCAAGGTGGCGTAGTGACCGCTGACACGTCCGCCGGGCCGGAGATCCTCTGGCGCCCTACGCCGGAGTCGATCGCGGCCAGCCAGCTCGGCCGGTTCGCCGCGTGGGTGGCCGAGCGCCGGGGACTGGACTTCGGCAGCCCGCCGGACTACGACGCCATCTGGCGCTGGTCGGTCGAGCACCTGGACCAGTTCTGGGCCGACGTCGCCACCTGGACCGACGTGCTGCCCGGCGTCCCCGACGACCGGGTGCTCACGGCTGCGGAGATGCCCGGCGCCGAGTGGTTCCCCGGCACGACGCTCAACTACGCCGAGCAGGCGCTGCGGTACGCCGCGGCCGGGGCCGTCGGTCCCGATGCTGTAGCGATCATCGCGGCCGCCGAGGACGCCGAGCCGGTCGAGATCTCCTGGGCGGAGTTGCGCGGACAGGTCGGCGCGTTCGCGGCCACGCTGCGCAGGCTGGGCGTGCGGCGCGGTGACCGGGTCGCCGGCTACCTGCCCAACGTGCCCGAGGCGGTCGTCGCCTTCCTCGGGGCGGCCTCGATCGGCGCGATCTGGTCGTCGGTCGCACCGGACTTCGGCATCCGCAGCGTGCTGGACCGCTTCGCCCAGATCGAGCCGGTGGTGCTGGTCGCCGTCGACGGGTACCGGTGGGGCGGCAAGCCCTACGACCGGCGGGACGTCGTCGCCGAGCTGCGCGCGGCGCTGCCCAGCGTGCGGACGACGATCGTCGTCCCCCGGCTGCACCCCGGCGAGCCGCCCGAGGGACCGCTGGCCTGGGCCGACACCGTCGCCGACGTCCAGGACCCGGTGTTCGAGCCGCTGCCCTTCGACGCCCCGCTGTGGATCGTCTACTCCTCGGGCACCACCGGGCTGCCCAAGGGCATCGTGCACGGGCACGGCGGCGTGGTGCTCGAGCAGCGCAAGCAGATCGGCCTGCACATCGACGTCGGCCCCGGCGACCGGCTGTTCTGGTACGCCTCCACCGCCTGGATCATGTGGAACATCGCCACCTCGGCGCTGCTGGCCGGCGCCACGCTGGTGATCTACGACGGCGCCCCAACCTACCCGGCGGTCGACGCGCTGTTCGTGCTGGCCGCCCGCACCGGGATGACCTACCTGGGCACCAGCCCGGGCTACCTCGGCGCCTGCGAGAAGGCCGGCGTCCGGCCGGGGGACGACCACGACCTGTCCGCCCTGCGGGCCATCGGCGCCACCGGCTCGCCGCTGCCGGCCGGCACGTTCCGCTGGGTCTACGACGCCGTGGCGCCCGAGGTGTTCCTCGGCTCGCTGTCCGGCGGCACAGACATCGCCACCGGGTTCATCGGCAGCTCGCCGCTGCTGCCGGTCACCGCCGGGGAACTGCAGCGGCCGATGCTCGGGGTGGCCGCCGCTGCCTGGAACGAGGACGGGCACCCGGTGGTCGGCGAGCTCGGCGAGCTGGTGGTCACCGCGCCCATGCCGTCGATGCCGTTGTACTTCTGGAACGACCCGGACGGCGCCCGCTACCGTGACGCCTACTTCTCCCTGTGGCCCGGGATCTGGCGGCACGGCGACTGGCTGGAGATCACCGAGCGCGGCACGTGCCTGATCACCGGTCGGTCGGACTCCACGCTCAACCGCGGCGGGGTCCGGATGGGGACGGCGGACATCTACGCCGCCGTCGAGGCCATCCCGGCCGTGCTCGACTGCGTGGTCCTCGGCGTGGAGCAACGGGACGGCGGCTACTGGATGCCGCTGTTCGTCCACCTGGCCCCCGGCGCGGAGCTGACGTCGGAGCTCGAGGCGCAGATCCGGACCGCGATCCGGGAGGGCGCGAGCCCCCGGCACGTGCCCGACGAGATCACCGTGGTGCCCGGCGTGCCGCACACCCGCACCGGCAAGCGCCTGGAGGTGCCGCTCAAGCGGCTGTTCCAGGGCGTCCCGCCCGAGAAGGCGCTCAACCTCGGCTCGGTCGACGACGTGGCCGTGGTCGAGCACTACGTGCGGCTGGCCCGCGAGCGGACAGGGACGGCCGACGCATGACCGGCGACGACCGGGCCCGACGCCGGCGGACGGCCGAGGCGGTGACCAACGCCGTGGTCACCCGCATCGACCCGCCGCTGCCGCACGCCGCCGACGGGCCGCTGGCCGGGGTGCGGGTCGGGTTGAAGGACAACATCGACACCGCGGGTGTGCGCACCAGCTGTGGCTCGGCGTTCTTCGCCGACCGGGTGCCCGACACCGATGCGGTGGTCGTGACGCGGCTGGTCGACGCGGGCGCGCAGATCGTCGCCAAGACCAACCTGTCCGAGTTCGCCATCGGGCTGACCTCGCAGAACTCCGCCTCCGGGCCGGTGCGCAACCCCTGGGACCCGGCCCGGGTCCCGGGCGGCTCCAGCGGCGGGTCCGCCGCCGCGGTCGCCGCCGGGCTGGTGGACCTGGCGCTGGGCACCGACACCGGGGGGTCGATCCGGCTGCCCGCCGCCGCCTGCGGCGTCACCGGGCTGCGCCCGGGCGCGGGAACCGTGCCCGACGCGGGCACCTTCCCGATGTGCGAGCTCATCGACACCGTGGGGCCGCTGGCCCGCACCGTGCCGATGGTGGCCCGGGCCTTCGCCGTCCTGGCCGCCCGGCCGGTGCGCGAGCCCGTCCCCGCCCCACCCCGCCGGATCGGGCTGCCCGTGCTGTGGTTCGACGACCTGGACCCCGGGGTCGCCGAGGTGGTGGCCGCGGCCGGCCGGGTGTTCGCCGAGGGAGGTACGGAGCTGGTGCCGGTCCAGGTGCCCGGCATCGGTGCGGCGCAGGACGTCCTCTACACGGTCATCTACTCGGGGCTGCTCGACCTGCACCGCGACCGGTTGGCCGACCCGGGGCGGTTCCATGCGCACACCCTGGCCCGCATCCAGCTGGGAGAGGGGCTCACCGAGGGCCACCGCGACGAGGCACTGGCCGTCCGGGCGGAGTACCAGCAGGGCCTGGAGGAGCTGTTCGGCGCGGTCGACCTCCTGCTCACCCCCACCCTGCCGGTCGATGTCCCGCGGGCTGCCGGGGACGACGACGTCGCGGCCCTCACCCGCCGGCTGGGCCAGCTCACCTCGCCCTGGTCGCTGCACGCCGGGCCGACCCTGGCCCTGCCGGTCGGCCGGCACCCGGTGTCCGGCCTGCCGGTCGGTGCGCAGCTCACCGCGGGGATGGGTGGTGAGGAGCTGCTGCTGGACGCCGGGGCCTGGTTCCAGGAGCACACCTCCTGGCACACCGCGGTGCCGCCGTGCGCCGTGGACTGACCCGGTCCGTCACGGTGGTCGAGGTGGGTCGTCCCCGTGTCGGCTTGATCACCTGCGGGTGCGGGACACCGCGGGTTACCGGACAGTAGGTCCCGGTCCGAGTTCCGACGAGAGCCCCAGGAGAGCCGACGATGATGTCGACCGCCCGACGCCCGGCCGCGACCGATCCCGCCGCGGACGCCCCTGCCGAGGACACCTGGCTGCCCGAGCCCCCGGTGCTGCACTCGCCGTGGCACACCCCGGAGCGCGCCGTCCTGCAGGAGCGGGCCCGCCGGTTCGCCATGGACGAGGTGCTGCCGGTCGCCAACGAGCTCGACCCGCAGAAGGGCGAGATCCCCCAGCGCCTGCTCGAGCGGCTGGGCGAGCTCGGCTACTTCGGCATCACCATCCCGGCCGGGGACGGCGGGCTGGGGCTCGGCGTCTTCGAGTACTGCATGGTCAGCGAGGAGCTGGCCCGGGCCTGGATGAGCGTGGCCAGCATCCTCGCGCGGTCCCAGGGCATGGGGACCTCGGTGGCCGACGCCGAACGGCGCCGGGAACTCCTGCGCCGCAGCGCCGCGGGCTCATGGATCGGTGCGGTCGCGCTGTCGGAACCCGACGCGGGGTCGGACCTGGCCAACGTGCAGACCCGGGCCGTGCGCGACGGCGACGACTGGGTGGTCACCGGGCACAAGCGGTGGTGCGGCAACGCGAAGGCCGCCGACTTCATCCAGGTGCTGGTCCGGGTCGCCGACCCGCGGCCGGGGGAGTCGCGTTCCCGTGGGCTGCGCAACCTGCTGCTGACCAAGGAGCGCGGGTCTTTCCCGGCGGGGCTGAGCGGCTACCCGATCGACAAGGTGGGCTACCACGGTTTCCTGACCTGGGACCTCACCTTCGACGGTGTCCGCATCCCGGCCGACGACCTGATCGTCGAGGCCGGTGACGACGCCCGGGGCGACGGTGACTCCGGTGCCGGTTTCCGGGAGGCCCAGAAGTTCCTGAACACCGCGCGCGTGCACACCGCGGCCCGCGCCGTCGGCCTGGCCCGCGCCGCGGTCGAGGACTCGGTGCTGTACCTGCAGGAACGGGAACAGTTCGGCCACCCGATCGGTGACTTCCAGGCGCTGCGCTTCGCCCTGGCCGACATGGCCGCCCAGGTGGAGCAGGCGCGGTCCTTCTACCGGCAGGTCGCCCACCTGCTCGACGAGGGCGTGCCCTGTGAGAGGGAGGCGGCGATGGTGAAGCTCCAGGCCACCGAGATGGCCGTGCGGGTCACCAACCAGGCGATGCAGCTGCACGGCGGCAACGGCTACACGACCGAGCGCCAGGTCGAGCGGCACTGGCGCGACGCCCGGCTGACCACGATCTTCGAGGGCACCAGCGAGATCCAGAAGCGGATCATCAGCAACGCGATGCTCCCGCGCAGCCCGCTGAGCTGAGCCGCGGTCCGGGTCTGACTGCGGGCCCCGACGCCACGGCCCCGTGCCGGCCGATCCGCCGATCCGCCGATCGGCTCGGGAGCGGACGCCGCGAGCAGTCGGGGGCGTAGCCGGTCAGCTCCCCACGGGGAGGCCGGAAACCGGCGAGCGGCTGCTGCAGCAGGTGCTCGACCTCATCCCGGCAGCGCACGATCTGCGTGCGCGTCCCGGCGGGCGTCAGTTCGGTGACGTCGCGGTGGGTCCACGTGTGGTTGCCGATCTCGTGGCCGGCGGCTGCCCCCTCGTTCAGCAGGTGGGGATGGGCGACTGGCGTTGCGTCCCATCACGGTGAACGTCGCGGTCACTCCGCGGCGGAGAGCGCGGCGAGGACCCGTGGCGTGTACTCGGGCGTCGGCCCGTCGTCGCAGGAGAGCGCCGACGTCGGCCGGCCTCAGGACGGCGCTGGTCCCTCCTCGCCGCGAACGGAGCGCGGAGCGCGGATGACCACCGTGGTGCCCTCGGGGCCGGGCTTCGCGATGACGTCGGCGAACGCGCTCATCAGCGTCGCTCCCCGCCCGCGGTCCATGCTCGGCACCCGCTCCCGCCACTGCCCGTAGTCGCGCACGGTGATCTCGACCGTGCCGTCGCCGGCCTGCACCGTCACGTCGAAGAAGGGCTCGGTGGGGTCCTGCGCGTGCTCGATGGCGTTGGTGGCCGCCTCGCAGGCCGCCAGCAGGAGGTCGTAGGCCTGGTTCTCGTCGAGCCCGGCCCCACTCAGCGCCAGGCGCAGCGCGCGGCGCAACGCCGGGATGGTCTGGGCCGTGGAGGCGAACCGCCAGCGCTCCCGGAGGGTGGGCGGGGGTTCCTCCGGCGGGTCCGGGGCGGCCGGCGGCGCGGGGGCCTCCGCCGGACGGCTGGCCGGGACCAGGGCCCGGATGTCGGCCGACGTCGCGTGCGGGGAGCTGACCTGGGGCAACCGGCCGGCGGGCCGCGGCGCGGACCGCCCCCCGGAGGCCCGCTCCACGGCGACGCGCACGCGGGCGATGAGCTCGGCGGCCTGGAACGGCTTGGCCAGGTAGTCGTCGGCGCCGGCCTCGAAGCCCTCCACCGCCGCCTCCTGGCCGGCCCGCGCGGTCAGCATGATGACCGGGATGTTGCGGCTCGCCGGGTCGGCGCGCAGCCGTCGGAGCAGCTCGAAACCGTCCATCCGGGGCATCATCACGTCGGTCAGCACGACGTCCGGCCGCCGCTCGGCGATCCGCGCGAGCGCCTCCTCGCCGTCGGCCGCCGTCCGGACCGCCCATGCCGGCGACAGCAGCCGGGCCAGGTAGGTCCGCATGTCGGCGTTGTCGTCGACGACCAGCACCGTGCTGCCGGTGCCCGCCGGCACCGGTGGGTCCTCGTGCGGCGCGACCTCCTGCGCCCATGTCTCGGCGGTGCCCCGGGCGGCCGGGGACGGCGCCGAGGAGGCGGCGTCGTCGGCGTCGTCGGCGTCCGGGCCGCCGAAGGGCATCGCGACGGTGAAGGTGCTGCCCGCCGCGGGCTCGCTGGCCACCACCACCGTGCCGCCGTGCAGGCCGACCAGTTCCCGCACCAGCGCCAGCCCGATCCCGGTGCCCTCCCGGCTGCGGGCCAGGGCGCCCGGGACCCGGTGGAAGCGCTCGAAGACGCGGGGCAGCTCCTCGACCGGGATGCCGACGCCGGTGTCGGCGACGGTGAGCACGAACCGGTCGCCGGCGCTGCGCAGCGCCACGTCGATGCTGCCGACGAAGGTGTACTTCACCGCGTTGGACAGCAGGTTGAGGACGACCTTCTCCCACATCAGCGGGTCGAGGAAGGCGGGACGGTCCAGGGGCGGGCAGTCGACGCGCAGCTTCAGGCCGGCGCGCTCGGCGGCCGCGCGAAGCACGCCGGCGAGCTCGGCGGTGAACGTGGCCACGTCGGTGGGCACCCGGACGGCGCGGGCCCGGCCGGCCTCGAGAGAAGCGACGTCCATCAGGTCGTCGACCAGCCGTTGCAGCCGCTGCCCGTTGCGCAGCGCCAGGGCCAGCTGGTCGCGGGCCGCGCCGGTGAGCGGGGCGGACCCGTCGGCCAGGACGTCGCCGACCGGCCCGAGCAGCAGGGTCAGCGGGGTGCGCAGCTCGTGGCCGACGTCGGCGAAGAACGCGGTCCTGGCCCGGTCGAGCTCGGCCAGGGACTCGGCGCGGCGGCGCTCGGCGGCGAAGGCGCGCGCGGTGCGCAGTGCGGTGGCGACCTGTCCGGCGACCAGTTCGTGGAAGGTGCGGTAGCCCTCGTCCAGGGCCCGGTTCGGGCTGACCGCGGCCAGCAGGAAGCCCAGCGGCTCGTCCCCGGGGGCCGCGGCCAGCGGCAGCGCCACGGCGGCCCGGACGACGTCGTCCCACATACCGCCGCGCAGGCCGAGACCGGCGACGTCGCGCGGCAGCCCGGCGGCCGTCCCGCAGATCGCGGGCAGGAGCTCGGGCGGGCAGCCGGCGGTGTCGGCCCGGTGCAGCCGGCCGTCTCCGGCATGCCGGAGGTAGACGGCCGCGAACGGTATGTCCAGCCGGTCGGTGCCCAGCGCCGCGCACAGTGCGGTGAGGACGTCCCCCTCGTCGCAGTGCCGGGCGCCGGCGGTGGACAGGTCGTGCAGCAGCTGCTGGCGGCGGGTGCCCAGCACCTCGCCGGTGGACTCCTGCAGGACGGCGTGCACGCCGGCGACCTGCCCGTCCTCGCCGTAGGCGGGCGCGTGGGAGACGGTGAAGTAGGTCTCCTCGCGGTAGCCGGCCCGTTCGAGCAGCAGCGGCAGCCTGGGCAGCCAGGAGGCCTCCCGGGTGGCCATCGCTCGCTCGACGGGCCCGGCGAGGGAGACCCAGCCCTCGGCCAGGGTCTCCCGGATGTCCTCGCCGATCGCCGGGTGCTTGGACCCGATGCAGGCGGCGTAGGCGTCGTTGTAGAACTGCAGGTAGGTCGGTCCCCAGGTCAGCACCATGGGGAACCGGGAGGCCAGCACGGTCCGTACGGCGAAGCGCAGGCTGGGCGGCCACGACCCGACCGGGCCCACCGGGGTGGCCGACCAGTCGAGGGCGGCCATGAGCCGGCCGCACTCACCGCCGGCGGTGAACAGGTCCTCCGCGGAGGGTCCCGTGGAGAGATCCGGGACCACACCCACCCCCAGCGCCGCACCACCATGGACTGCGGGTCCGGTCCGGCCCGTCGTGCGCGCCGACGGCGGTCAGCGTCGACCCACCCGCGCGTGCAACCTACCGTGGCCGCCGGCTCGCCTCCGGCCGAGTCCGGTCTGGCTGCCGCCGGTGCGGGCGGCTTGGATGGGGCCAGTGCCGCCGGGACCCGCCCCGGCGCCGAGTGCGAGGAGCACCCTGTGGCAGAGCCGACCCGCCCCGACGTCGAACCGCCGACCGGCCCGGCCCCCGACGACCTCGTCGTCGAGGACCTCGTGGTCGGCGAGGGCCCCGAGGCCACTCGCGGCAGCCTGATCCGTGCCCACTACGTCGGGGTCACCCACGACGGTGGCGAGCAGTTCGACGCCTCCTGGGACCGCGGCGACCCGCTGGAGTTCCAGCTCGGGGTCGGCATGGTCATCCAGGGCTGGGACGAGGGCATCGAGGGGATGAAGGTCGGTGGCCGTCGCCGGCTGACCATCCCCCCGCACAAGGCCTACGGCGAGCGCGGGGCCGGTGGCGTCATCAAGCCCGGCGCGACGCTGGTCTTCGTCGTCGACCTCGTCGGGGTCCGCTGAGCACCCGCTGAGCCTCCGCTCCGCACCGCGCCGGGGACGTCCGCCGTCCCCGGCGCGGTTGCCCGTGCCCGTGGCGGGGAACCGCCGCTCGCATGACACGAGCAGCCGCGGCTGGTGAACAGGCGCGGACCGACGGGGCCGGCGCCGGTGCGGGGGAGGGCGGCGGCTCGGGGGATGAGTCGGCCGCCACGGTCGTGCTGGCCGGCGCGGTCAACCTGGCGATCGCCGTCGCCAAGTTCATCGGCGGCCTGATCAGTCACTCCTCGGCGATGATGTCCGAGGCGGCGCACTCGCTGGCCGACACCGTCACCGAGGTGCTGCTGTTCGTCGCGCTCAAGCGCGGCACCAGGCAGCCCGACGCCCGCCACCCGTTCGGCTACGGCCGGGAGACCTACTTCTGGGCCTTCCTCGCCTCCCTGTGCACCTTCGTCGTCGGTGCCGGGTTCTCCGTCTACCAGGGCGTGCAGACCATCGTCGAGGGCGAGGAACAGGGCTCGCCGCTGGTCTCCTACATCGTGCTGGCCGTCTCCTTCGTGCTGGAGAGCGGCTCGCTGGCCCGGGCGGTGCGCCAGGTCCGCAGCTCGGCGCGGGAGCGCAGGATCAGCGCGCGCACTTACCTGAGGACGACGTCCGACACCACGGTCAAGGCGGTCGCCTTCGATGACAGCGCCGCCCTGGTCGGGCTGGTGCTGGCCGCGCTGGGACTGTTCCTGGAGCAGGTCACCGGGAGTGCGGTGTGGGACGGCGTCTCGGCCATCGCCATCGGCGTGCTGCTGGTCGTGGTCGCCGGCTCGCTGGCGAAGGTCAACCTGTCGCTGCTGATCGGGCAGGCAGTGCCCGCCGCCCTCCAGCGGGAGCTCCGGGACGAGATCGCCGGGATGGACCTGGTCGACGACGTCCCCGTCCTGCTGACCTCGGTGATCGGTCCCGGGCAGCTCCTGGTGGCCGCGAAGGTGGACTTCAGCGACAGCGCGACGGTCGCTGCCATCGAGCGGGCCGCCGACGAGGTCGAGCGCCGGCTGGTGGCCCGGCACCCCGGCGTGCGCTACGTCTTCCTCGACCCCACCCCCGGTCGCGGCGGGGCGGGGGTCCGGGTGCCGGAGCCCGGCGAGCGGGGGCAGCCCGGCCCGGAATGAGCCGAGCCGGCCGCGGGTTGAGCCGGGCATGCAGGTCGAGGTGTGGTCCGACGTCGTGTGCCCGTGGTGCTTCATCGGAAAGCGCCGGCTGGAGACCGCGTTGTCGCGGTTCGCCCACGCCGGTGAGGTCGAGGTGGTCTGGCGCTCCTTCCAGCTGGACCCGAGCGTCCCGGAGGGCGCGACGCACCCGACGCTGCCCGCGCTGGCCGCCAAGTACGGGCGCAGCGTCGAGGAGATGCGCGGCCAGATGGCCCACGTGGAGGGCATCGCGGCCGAGGAGGGGCTGGAATACCACCTCGGCGAGGCCGAGAGCGGCAACACCCTGCTCGCTCACCAGCTGCTCCACCTGGCCGCCGAGCGCGGGCTCGGCGGTGCGGTCAAGGAGCGGCTCCTGCACGCCTACTTCGAGGAGCAGCGGTCGGTCTTCGACGTGGACTCCCTCGTCGAGCTGGGTGCCGAGGCCGGGCTGGACGCCGAGGAGGCCCGCGCCGCGCTGACCGACCGCCGGTACCTGGCCGCGGTGGGCGAGGACATCGCCACCGCCCGGGCGCTGGGCGCCACCGGGGTGCCGTTCTTCGTCATCGACCGCACCTACGGCGCGGCCGGGGCGCAGCCGGCCGACGTGCTGCTGCAGCTGCTGGAGCGGGCCTGGGCCGACAGCCACCCGCTGCTCACGGTGCCGGCCGCCGACGGCTGCACCGACGACAGCTGCGCGGTCTGAGAAAGGACGGGTCGAACTGGTCGGACTGCGCCCGGGGGTTGATCAGCCCAGCAGCCGGGGGACCCTGCGCAGGGTGGCCTCGGCGTCCGCGGCCAGCCGGCGGACGACATCGGTGGCCGACGCCTCGCCGGTGACCAGACCCACGGACTCCCCGGCGTAGACCGGCGCGTGGTCGAGGTCGCCCTCCTGGCGCGCCTTCTGTACCTGGGTCATCGCGGCGGTGTCCCCGCGCAGCGCGTCCTCCCGGTCGTGCCATGTCTCGGTGAACTCGTTGACCAGGGCACGTCCCGGCCAGCGCTCGGGCCACGCCAGCCCCTGGGCGATGTCGAAGGCCCGGGTGAGCACGGTGCGGTCGCCGCCGGCGGCGCGGACCCGCTCCCGGGCGGCCGGGGTGTTCAGCCCTTCCGGGCAGGTCAGCAGCGGGGTGCCGATCCAGGCCCCCGCCGCCCCGGCGACCAGGACGGCGGCCAGCCCGGCGCCGGTGGCGATGCCGCCGGCGGCCAGCACCGGCCGGTCGGTGGCGGCCAGCACCTCCTGCAGCAGCGGCAGGGTGGCCCGCTGCCCGGTGTGCCCGCCCGCCTCGGTCCCCTGGACGACGAGGACGTCGACGCCGGCCTCGTGCGCCCGGTCCAGGTCCTCCCGGGTGTTGACCGCGCTGGCCACGGCGATGCCGGCGTCGTGCAGCGGCCCCACATAGGGGCCGGGGTCCCCGAAGGACACCGACACCAGGGCCGGCTGGACGGCGATCGTGGTGGCCAGCAGCTCCGGCCGGTCGGCGAGCAGCCAGGCCATCAGCCCGACACCGAAGGAGACGTCGGACTCCTCGGGCAGCCGGGCCTGCTCGACCAGCCACTCGGGCTCGGTGGCGTTGCCGACGCCGATCATCCCGAGCCCGCCCCCGAGGGAGACCGCCCGGGCGAGCTCACCTCCCGCGACGCCGGCCATGGGCGCGCCGAAGATCGGGGCCTGCAGGTCGAACCAGCGGGTGAGCGGGGTCTTGATCACGCCGACCATGGTGGTCCCTCTCGCCCGGTCGCGCACGCGTCGGCCGGTGCCGGCCGGGTCGTCGACCCGGCGCGCTGCCCCTTCCTGGCCACGCCGGACGGGGCTAGCGTGGTCCGGCACGCCAGGGGCCGAGGCAGCTCATCTGCGGCGACATCGGGCCGGGGCCCTGCGGGGGTGCGTCGAGTCGCCGCCCCACCCAGGAGTCGGGACATGGCCATCGACTTCACCTTGACCCAGCGGCAGAAGGACATCCAGGCGACCGCGCGCGAGTTCGCCCGGGAGGTGCTCGCCCCGGTGACCCAGCAGGTCGACGAGGAGCCGGACCCGCTGCGGGGCTTCCAGCTCATGAAGCCGGCCTA
>JAOPWG010000371.1 GCA_025965775.1 Modestobacter sp.
GGCCGCCTACGACCAGCGGGGCGCCCGGCTGCACGACGCGCTGGGCGCGGCACTGCCGCGGGTCGCGGCCGCCATCGACGACGGCCGCGCGGCGGCCAAGCTCGAGGAGTGGGTGCGGGTCAGCCGGCTCGCCCGGGACGCCGTCCCGGGCTGAGCCCGGCCGCTCCGGGGATCAGCCGCCGGACTCCAGCCCCAGGGAGAACGCAGCCTCCAGGTCGTGCCGGGAGTAGGCGCGGAAGGCGATGTGGGTGGCGGTGTCCACCACCCCGGGGACCTTGTTGATCCGCCCGGCCACGACGTCGGCGACCTCCTCGAACTGGCGCACCCGGACCAGTGCGACCAGGTCGACGTCGCCGGCCACGGAGTAGACCTCACTGACGCCGGGCAGGTCGGCGACGGCCGCGGCGACCTCACCGATCGAGTCGGTGGCGGCGTCGATCATCACGATGGCGGTGATCACGCTGGGGATGCTAGCCCGGCCGCGGCCCGGCCGCGGTGCTCCGCGGTGCCCCCACGCCGGGCGGCGCTGACGCGGTCGGGCCGGCTGCCGGTGCCCAGCGACCGGGTGTCGGCGAACGGGTCCCGGCCGGCCCGGCCGGCCTCGACCAGGGCAAGGAACTCGCTGTAGCCGCCGGTCCCGGGGGTCCGGCTGGCCAGCGTGCCGGTGAGGTCGACCAGGCGGGTGCCCGGTTTCTCCATCCAGCGCAGGACCAGCTCGCTCTCGTCGACCGACGCGGCCAGCTCGCCGTCGGGGCCGGTGGGCGTCTCCGCCGTCGCGCGCAGGTCGGCCAGGAATCCGCGTACCGACCGGCCGCGGACGGCCACCCCCGCGGCGACCAGCCGCCCGCGCCGGACCACCGACAGCTGCCAGCCCCCGGCCCCGTCGGGCCGGGCCAGCACCAGCTCCGGGACGGCGGCCAGGGACTCCAGGCGCTGCCGGCGCCGCACCGCACGCACCAGGACCGCCACCCGGTCGCGCAGGACGGCGGCGTCCTCGTAGCGGCCCTGCGCGGCGAACCGTTCCACCCGGGCGAGCAGGGGGGCGACCAGGTCGCGGGGGTCGCAGTCGACCGCGGCCCGGAAGACCGCGGCCACCGAGGCGTACTCCTCGCGGCTCTGCGCTCCCGTGCAGGGCGCTCCGCAGCGGCCCATGTCGGCCAGGGCGCAGGCGTTGCCCAGCACGGTCAGCGACAGCCGGCCGGTGCACTGCCTCAACGGCAGGGACTCGTGCACGGCGGCCACCGCGGCGTCGGCCGCCCGCCGGTCGGGGAACGGGCCGAGGAAGACCCCGGCGCCCGGCCGCACGCGCCGGACCACCGACAGCCGCGGGAACGGCTCCTCGGTCAGCCGCACCCACAGGGCCCGCTCGGGGAAGCGGGACCGGCGGTTGTACCGGGGCTTGTGCTCGGCGATCAGGCGGAGCTCCCGGACCGAGGCCTCCAGGTCGTGGGCGCAGGGCAGGGCCTCCACCCGCTGGGCGAGCGCGACCATCTCGGTCATCCGGCTGCGCTGCTCGCCGGCGGTGAAGTAGCTGCGGACCCGGCTGCGCAGGTCGGTGGAGGTGCCGACGTAGAGCGGCTCGTCGCGGGGGCCGCGGAACACGTAGACGCCGGGGCCACTGGGCACCGAGTCGGCCAGGTGGCGTTTGCGCCGCCGCTGCGGGTCGACGTTGCGGGTCAGTCCGGTCAGCTCCTCCAGCGAGGTGACCCCCAGCGGGCCGAGCCGCTCGAACAGCCCGTGCAGCACGTCGACGGTCGCCCGGGCGTCGTCCAGCGCGCGGTGGCAGGGCTGGGTGCCGGTGGAGAAAAAGGGCGCCAGGGTGGCCAGCTTGCAGTTGGGCACCTCGTCGCGGGTGAGCAGCCGGCGGGCCAGCACCGCGGTGTCCACCGAGGCGAAGGCCGGCCAGGTGATCCCCGAGCTCTCGCAGGCCGCCTTCAGGAAGCCGAGGTCGAAGGGTGCGTTGTGCGCCACGAGGACCGCGCCTCGGGCGAACTCGAGGAACGCCGGGAGCACCGCGTCGATGCGGGGCGCGGCCGCCACCATCATCGAGGTGATGCCGGTCAGCACGCTGATGTAGGGCGGGATCTCCCGGCCGGGGTCGACCAGCGTCTGGAACTCCCCGAGCACCTCACCGGCCCGGACCCTGACCGCGCCGATCTCGGTGATCGCGCTGTCCTTGGGGGAGCCACCGGTGGTCTCGAGGTCGACCACGACGAAGGTGACGTCGGCCAGCGGCGTCCCCAGGTCGTCGATCGTGCCCTGCACGAACTGCAGCACCTCGGTGGGGGAGGCCGTGCCGGCCGGCAGCGGCGGCACGTGCCCGGCCGCCTTCGGTGCGGCGCGCCGGGACGACGGAGCGGGGAGGAACGGCACGCGGCGGACGGTAGGTCGGGGGTCCGACAGTCCGGGGGAGGCCACGCCGGACCGGGGCGTCCCCCGGCCGGGTGACCGGGGGAACGTGCTGGCCACCCCGTCGCGCAGGGCCTGCGTGACGCGGCTAACGTCCGCTCGTTGACCCGTCGACGGCGACGGGTGGGAGGTGGTCCGGTGTTCCTGCGCGCGTCCTGGCGTCCCGGGGTGGCCGGCACGGTCGCCGTCCTGTCCTGCGCGCTGCTGCTGTCCGCGGGCACCGTCGCGCTGGCCGCGCCGAGCGACCAGCCGGGCGGGACGACGGGCGTGCTGGACAGCACCGAGCTGGACGACCTGCAGCACCGGGCCGCGGACGTGCAGAGCGACCTGCAGCAGCGGCAGGCCGAGGTCGCCGATGCCCGCGCGCAGCAGGCCGCTGCCCAGGCTGCCGCCGACACCGCCGCCGCCGCCGTCTCCGACGCCGACGGGGTGCTGGCCCAGCGCCAGGCCGCCGTCGCGCTGTACGCCTCCGCGGTCTACCGCGACGGCGGCCCGCCCAGCACGCTCAGCGTCCTGCTGCAGGGTGGTGACCCGGGGGAGGTCGTCTCGGCGCTGGGTTACCTGGGCGTGATCGACCGCCGCGCGGCCGCCGTCCTGTCCGCGGCCGAACGGGAACGCCGGCGGGCGCTGGGCCGGGCCACCGCGGCGGAGCAGGCACTGGCGGAGGCGAAGGCCCGGGCGGCCGCGGTCGACGCGCAGGTCGGCGAGCTGGAGGCTGCGGCCCAGGCGGTCACCGCGGACCTCGACCGGGCACTGGGGGCGGTGGACCGGCAGCTGGCCCAGTTGCAGGCCGAGCAGGTGGACGTCAACGCCCGCACCGCGGCGAACTGGCGCGCCTACGTGGCCGAGCTGTCCGCGGCCGGAGTGGCCCCGCCGCCGGCGGCGGCACTGCGCGACCCGGCGGCCGGCCTGCCCGGCGGGCTGGTCCCCGTGGGGGCCGCTGGTGGGGGAGCGCAGCCGGGCGCCGCCCAGCTGCCCCGCCGGCCCAGTTCCCTGCTGGTGCTGCCGGCCGAGACGATCGCGGCGGTGAGCGCGGCGATGGACCACCTCGGCGTCCCGTACGCCCCCGGCACGTCCGGGCCGGAGTCGTTCGACTGCGGGTCGCTGGTCCGCAGCGTCTACGCCGCGGCGGGGGTGCCGCTGCCCGGGGACCAGGCCGGGCTGTTCTCGGTCACCGTCCCGGTGGCGGCTGCGGACGTCCTCCCGGGGGACCTGGTGTTCCTGGGCAGCCAGGAGTCCGGCCTCAGCCACGTGGGCATCGCCCTGGACCGCGCCAGCATGCTGGCCGCCGATGCCCGTGCCGGCGCCGTCGTCGTGCGCACACTGCCGTCCGACCAGGTGCTGGGGATCGGCCGCCCGAGCCTGGCCCAGCGCGCCCCGGCGCCGGCGCCGGGACCGCGCTCCGGTGCGCTGCCGGTCGAGTGCGGCAACACCGTCTACCCGGCCAGCTACGACGGGACGCGCGCCTGGGGCGGGTACCCCAACGGCCTCATCCCGCCCAGCGCGCTGTGCCCACTGGGCGTCACCGGTCACCAGTTGCGCTGCGACGCCGCGGCGGCCTACCGGGCGATGTCCGCCGCCCTCCAGGCCGCGTTCGGTCAGCCGATCTGCATCACCGACTCCTACCGCACCTATGCCTCGCAGGTACGGCTCTACGGCGAGAAGCCCGCCCTGGCCGCGGTGCCCGGCACCAGCAACCACGGCTGGGGCCTGGCGGTCGACCTGTGCGGCGGCATCGACTCCTACGGGACTGCCCAGTACGCCTGGATGGGCGCCAACGCCGGGCGGTTCGGCTTCATCCACCCGACCTGGGCCGACCCCGGGAACGGCCGGGAGGAGCCCTGGCACTGGGAGTACGCGGCCGGCTGAGCGGAACTGTCGGTGGGTGCCCCTAGCGTCCGCGGCGTTCGGACCACAGGGAGAGAAGGGGAACCGCCGTGCTCATCGACTGCGACACCTGCACCGTCCGCGGTCCCGGCTGCGACGACTGCGTCGTCACCGTCCTGCTGGGCGCGCCGCCGGGCTGGCGGGAGACCGAGCCGACCGTCGTGCCACTGA
>JAOPWG010000382.1 GCA_025965775.1 Modestobacter sp.
GGGAGCACACGTGCTGGGTCATCCCGACGACGTCCTGACCGCTGGCCGCCGCCTGGGCGTCCCCGCCGACCAGATCGGCCGCACGGACCACTTCTTCGAACGCGGCGGGACCTCTCTGGACGCGGTCGAGCTCGCCGTCGCCCTCGACCGCGCTGTCTCCCTCGAGGACATCACCCGCTATCCGGTTCTCGCCGACCTGGCCACCGAGATCGACGACCGCACCCGTCCAGGGCATTCCGCGTCGTCGCAGCCGTCGGCAGAGCCCAAGGGCACGCCAGCCGGTGCCCAGGGGTGCTTCCCCTACGCCGGGGCGACGCGGTGAACTTCATGCGGGCGCTACCCGGCAGCAGGCTGGCCGTCCACGCCGTCGAACCGCCGGGGCATGACCTGCAGGAGCGAACTCCGACGAAGGGACAGACCATGTCGACCTCCTCTCCGGCCCCGCTGCTCGATCTGGAGTTGCGGGCGGGTGGTCCCGCGGCGGTGCGGGTGGATGCCGGCGGTGATCCGATCGGGTGGATGACCGGGCATCGCGACAGCGTGCGGGCAGTGGTCGTCGAGCACGGTGCGGTGCTGGTGCGTGGCCTCGGGGTGGCCGATGCCGCGGGGCTGGCCGGACTGGTGCAAGCCCTGGGGGTCGCGCTGATGCCCGAACGTGAGGCGTTCGCGCCCCGGCAGGACCTGGCCGACGGGGTGTACTCGTCGACCAAGTGGCCGGCGAACCAGCCGATGTGCATGCACCACGAGCTGAGCTATGCGCTGGAGTTCCCCGGTCTGATGGCCTTCGGGTGCGTGGTCGCCCCGGATGAGGACGGCGCGACCGGGGTGGCCGACGCGGCCGAGGTGCTGGCGGCGCTGCCGGACGAATTGGTGGACCGGTTCGAGCGGGACGGCTGGCTGCTGAGCCGCAGCTACAACGAGGAGATCGGCGCGTCGTGGGCCGAGGCGTTCGGCAGCGAGGACCGCGGCGCGGTCGAGGACTACTGCCGGGCCCACGCGATCGCATTCCGGTGGGACCCCGATGGCGGGCTGCGCACCCGGCAGCGGCGGTCCGCGGTGGTGCGCCATCCGGTCACCGGGCGGCGCTGCTGGTTCAACCAGGTCGCCTTCCTCAACCAGTGGACGCTGGCGCCGGAGATCCGGGAGTACCTGGTGGAGGTCTACGGCGAGGACGGACTGCCGTTCAACACCCGCTTCGGCAACGGGGACCCGATCGGCGAGGACGTGGTGGAACTGCTCAACGACGTCTACACGGCGCGCACCGCTCGCCAGCCGTGGCAGGCCGGGGACCTGCTGCTGGTCGACAACATCCGCTGTGCGCACAGCCGAGAGCCCTATACCGGCCCCCGCGAGGTGCTCGTCGGCATGGCCGATCCAGTCCGGCTGGCCGACTGCGCCCCTACCGTGGACCTGACCACCGAGGTGACCTTCTGATGACCGCTACCGGACCCATCACCGAGCCCACCGCATCGGCCACCGCCGGGTCGGACGCGGGGGAGCACCCGGTCGTACCGCCGTTCGCGGTGATCTCCGGCGCGCTGGTGCAGGCCGCGCTGGTCGGCCACGAGCGCGAGATCGTGGACCTGGTCGAGACGGTCTACCGGCTGCACGGCGCCGGGGACTCGGTCAATCCCCCCTCATACTTCCTGCACTTCTCCGACCGCCCCACCGCCCGGATCATCGCGCTGCCGGCGTCGATCGGCGGTCCGATCCGGGTCGACGGGCTGAAATGGATCTCCAGCTTCCCCACCAACGTCGCCGCCGGCATCCCCCGGGCTTCGGCCGTGCTCATCCTCAACGACCACGACACCGGATACCCCTTCGCCTGTCTGGAAGCGTCCATCATCAGCGCCAGCCGCACCGCCGCCTCCGCCGCGCTCGCCGCGGACCGGCTCTCACGGGGCCGGCCCCGCCCCACCCGGATCGGCTTCTTCGGCGTCGGGCTCATCGCCCGCTACATCCACACCTACCTCGCCGGTACCGGCTGGACCTTCGACCAGATCGGCGTCTACGACACCGTCGCCGACAGCGCTGCCGGTTTCCGCGGCTACCTCGAGGAGACCGGCACGACTGCACCGATCACCGTGCACGACACCGCCGAGGACCTCATCCGCGCCAGTGACCTGATCGTCTTCGCCACCATCGCCGGCACCCCGCACATCCACGAGCGCTCGTGGTTCGACCACAACCCGCTGGTCCTGCACGTCTCGCTGCGCGACCTCGACCCCGACATCCTGCTCACCGCGGCCAACATCGTCGACGACGTCGACCACTGCCTCAAAGCAGACACCTCGCCGCACCTGGCCGAGAAGCGCACCGGCAACAGGGATTTCCTCACCGGCACCCTCGAGGACGTTCTCGCCGGCCGCGTCACCCCACCGACCGATCAACCGGTCGTCTTCTCCCCGTTCGGCCTGGGAGTGCTGGACCTCGCCCTCGGGAAGTACGTCTACGACCAGACAGCCGCCACCGGCCAACTGCACACCGTCGACGACTTCTTCACCGACCTACGCCGCTACGGATAGCCGATCCGGCCCTCCGCCACCGACCAGGAACCGCCGCGCCGGGCGGCGGAGCGCTGGGGGCCGCGGCCGAGGCGCCCGTGCCGTAGAACCCCGGAGCTCTGCCCCAGGCCGGCATCGCCGGCGCCCCGGTCGATCTTGAGAGCGTCGCACATCGTTCTCACTCATGCCGGCGGCCCGGTGAGCATCGCGGAGGCCGCTGCCCGCGCCATCGAAGGGGCAGAGAGGGTCGCCCGGCCGGGGGTGGACCCCGCGGATCCAGGCATCTGGCCTCTCGAGGCGCTGAGGGCATTGCCGGCAGCAGGACTGGGTGGTCTCGCGGCCTCGCGCCCAGCGCAGCGCGCCCGAGCGCGTGGTCTCGAAGAACCTTTCGCACGAGGCGCTGATCCAAACCGCGGACGTCGAGCGCGTCCAGGCAACCCTCGACCGGTTCACCTCGGCATCACGACCAGCACCTCGCTCGCCCCGCACGTCGCAGTGTGTTCGGCCTCCGCGCCTCCCGTCACGTGGAGTGACGCCAGCTCCGGCCGTCCCGGGCGATGAGCGACCCGGCCTCCGGCGGACCCCAGGTGGCTGCCTGGTACAGCGGGATGGGCCGCTCGTCGGCGGCCCAGTACCGCATCACCGGATCGACGATGCGCCAGGACCGGCCGACCTCGTCGGCGCGGATGAAGAGCGTGGGGTCGCCGATCAGGGCGTCGAGGATGACCCGCTCGTAGGCGTCGGGGGACTGCTCCTCGAAGCTCTCGTAGGAGAAGTCCATCGACGCCTGCTGAACCCGAAAGGCGTGCCCGGGTACCTTCGCCCCGAAGCGCAGGCTCAGTCCCTCGTCGGGCTGCACCCGCACGATCAGGGCGTCGGGCTCCAGACCCTCGGCCCTGCCGGGGAACAGCGGAAGCTGCGGGGCCCGGTGGAACTCGATGGCCACCTCGGTGCGCCGGACGGGAAGCCGCTTGCCGGTGCGCACGTAGATCGGTATGCCGGCCCAGCGCCAGTTCTGGACCTCCAGTCGCAGCGCCACGAACGTCTCGGTCGCGCTCAGCGGGTCGACACCGGGCTCCTCCCGGTACCCGGGCATGAGGTCCTCGCGAGTGCCGCCGCGGGTGTACTGCCCGCGCACCGCGTTCGCCGCGATCTCCGCCTCCTCGTCCAACGGCCTGATCGCGCGCAGCAGCTTGACCTTCTCGTCGCGGATCGCCTCCGGGTGGAACGAGGTGGGCGGTTCCATGAGGAAGAGCGAGAGCACTTGCAGGACGTGGTTCTGGACGATGTCGCGCATCGCGCCGGTGGTCTCGTAGAACCCCCCGCGCTCGCCGACGCCCAGGGTCTCGGCGACGGTGATCTGCACGTTGTCGACCCAGGTCCGGTTCCAGATAGGCTCGAAGATCGAGTTGGCGAACCGCAGCGCGAGCAGGTTCTGCACTGTCTCCTTCGCCAGATAGTGGTCGATACGGAAGATCTGCTCCTCGACGAACGCGGTCGTGAGGTCCGCGTACAGCTCCCGGGCGCTTGCCTCGTCCCAGCCGAACGGCTTCTCGATGACCGCGCGGATGAAGCTGTCGCCGGCCGGTACGGACAGCCCCGCCTTGCCGAGGCTCAGCGCGATCGGCCCGAACAGGCGGGGCGGCGTTGCGAGGTAGTACACCCGGTTGCCGGCGGTCCCGTGCCGTTGATCGCATTCGGCCAGGACCTCGGCCAGCCGCTGGTAGGTGGCGGGGTCGTCGTAGCCGCCGCTGACGTAGCGGGCGGTCGCCGTCAGGTCCTTCCACCGCGGCTGACC
>JAOPWG010000390.1 GCA_025965775.1 Modestobacter sp.
CGTGGCGGCCCTCGCCCTGGGGGCCGGCACGATCGAGGAGGTCGCCGAGATGGGTGGGCTCCCGCTCAAGGACGTCGCCCTCGCGGCGCGGCGCCTGTCCCGGGCCGGCCTGGTCCACCGGGACGGCTACGCCCTGACGCTGCTCACCGACCGGTTCGGGGCGGCCGCGCGGGCGGCCGCCGAGCAGGCCCCGCCGCCGGAACCGCTGTCGCCGGACCCGGCAGAGGACGCCGTCCTCTCCGCCTTCCTGCGCGGGGGCCGGCTGGTCTCGGTCCCCGTCCAGCAGAGCAAGAGACGGGTGGTGCTCGACCACCTGGTGCGCGTGTTCGAGCCCGGCGTCCGCTATCCCGAACGCGAGGTCAACGCGCTCCTGCGCGCCTGGCACCCTGATGTGGCCGCGCTGCGCCGGCACCTGGTGGACGAGGGCCTGCTCAGCCGCGAGGCCGGCGTCTACTGGCGCAGCGGTGGCCACGTCGAGGTGTGAGGGAGGTCCGCGCGTGATCCGGCAGGTGTTCGCCTTCTCCGGTGTGCTCTCCCCGGCCCCTGGCGAGCGCGGCTCGCGGGTGCTGGTCGAGCACGCCCTGGGTCTGGCGCGCCCGTCCGGCGGTGCGCGGCCGGACGGTCCGGTCCGGCTCTGCTACGTGCCGACGGCCGTCGGTGACGACCCGTCCGCGGTCGCCGCGTACCAGCGGGTGTTCGGTTCGCGGTCCGACGTCGACCTGAGCGTGCTGCGGCTGTTCCCGAAGCCCAGCGTCCCGGACGTGCGCGAGTTCCTGCTGCGCCAGGACGTCCTGCTCGTCGAGGGCGGCAGCGTGGTCAACCTGATGGCGGTGTGGCGCGCCCACGGGCTGCCGGAGGTGCTCCGTGAATGCTGGGAGGCCGGCGTGGTGCTTGCCGGGTCGAGCGCCGGCAGCCTGTGCTGGCACGTGGGCGGGCCGACGGACGCCTGGCGCGACCAGCTCGACCCCTTCACCGACGGTCTGGGCCTGCTGCGCCACAGCAACGGGGTGCACGACGACCTCACCGACCAGCCGCGTCGGGAGACCTACCGCCGGCTGGTCGCCTCGGGGGCGTTGCCGGCCGGGTACGCGACCGAGGAGGGCGTCGGCCTGCACTACGTGGGCACCGAGCTCGCCGAGGCGGTGACCATGCGTCCGGGCGCGCAGGCCTGGGAGGTCCGGCCCGACGGTGCCGGGGGCTGTCTCGAGCGGCGGCTGGACCCCCGGCCCATCTGACCGGTCGGCTCAGGACGGCGAGTCCGCCGTCGTGCCGTGCCCGGACCGCGGGGCAGGGACCGGCTCGGCCGCCGTCTCCAGCGCCGGTTCGTCGGCGGCGGCTGGCGGGGTCACCGCAGGGGCGGCATCGTCGCTGACCTCGGCCGACGGCTCGCCGGGGCTCCGGCGGAGCAGGCCGTACCCCAGGCACACCAGGCTCAGCAGGAGGTAGCCGAGGGCGACCTGCGGATTGGCCGCCCAGCCGACCTGCGGGGCGTGGATCAGGCCCACGAAACTGAGCACGGCACCCGCGGCCCCCGCGCACGCGGCGGCCACGAACCGTTTGTCGATCACGAACGTGACGACGGCGCCGAGGATCAGGCCGGCCAGCACCGCTCCCTGCCCGAGGGTGGTCAGCCCGCCGTAGACGACCCCGGCGTTGCGCAGCGCCTCGGTGCCCACCGCGGCGGCGGAGGTCCCCGCGGCGGACAGCGAGTTGTCGATGAGGCCCGAGGCCCACTGCGCCAGGTTCGGCAGGATGGCGATCACGACGGCGGCCGCGTGGATCCGGGGCACCGCCTGGAAGGCCTGGGCGCCGATCAGCAGCCCGATGTAGAGCAGGATCGGGACGATCGCCGCGGTCGGCAGCAGAGCGCTGAGCAGCCCGAACAGCCCGAGGAAGCACAGCAGCGCGACCACCGCGCCGCTGGCCATCGAGTAGCCGGCCCGGCCGCCGGCGTCCTTCCACCCCGGGTGGCCGATGTAGACCGCCGGCGGGAACGGCGAGCCCAGCGCCGAGCCGATGATCGCGCCGGTGCCGTCGGCGAGCAGCACGCTGCGCAGGTTGTAGTCGTCGCCGGCGGCCGCGGCGCTCTCCACGTTGCTCATCGCCTCGGTGAAGTTGTAGACACCCAGGGGGATGGCGGTCGCCAGCAGCGGCGCAAGGTGACGGAGACCCTCGAGGAGCAGGTCGAGGCGCTGGTGGGGGATCGCGAACGCGATGTCCCGGGCAGCGGAGGTGACGTCGGGCACCGACATCGCCCCACCGATCCAGCCGATCGCCGTGCCCACCAGCAGCGCCGCCAGGCCGACCGGCACGTTGCCCGGTAGCCGGACGTCGGTGAAGAACCCGATCAGCAGGATGGCCAGGACGGGCAGCCCGATCCAGGCGTAGTCCCAGATCTGGGCCGCCGGGCGCATCGAGATGAAGGTCAGTGAGATGCCGGCCAGCGTGCCCAGCAGGGCGGCCCGCGGCGTGAAGCGGCGGATCAGCGGTCCGACGAACGCCCCGATCAGCACGATCGCGCCGATCACGAAGGCCCAGGCCAGCCCGGCCGACCAGGCCCGCAGGGGATCGCCCGACCCGAGGTAGATGGGCAGCATGATCACGAAGACGACGATGAACATGTGCGGCACGCTCGGCCCGTAGGGCAGCGCGGTGACATCCGAGCGCCCCTCGCGACGGCTGAGCCGGCGGGCCAGGTAGGAGTAGTAGACGTTGCCGAGCACCAGCGCGACGCCGAGCGCGGGCAGCACGGTCCCGAGCACGTCGGCGGCCGGCACCTTCACGACGCCGATCATCAGGCCGGTGAGGGTCAGGACGTTGACCAGGATGTTGAACGCCAGGCCGAAGAAGGCGTTGGTGTCCCCGCGGGTCCACCAGACCGCCGTCGGGGTCGGGATGCGGGAGCGGCTGGGGGCCGCAGCGGTCTCGGGGCTCATGACGGGCTCCTGATCTCACACGGTGGACGGGGCGGTGGTGGAGAGCACGGAGAGCAGGGCCGTCGAGTCGCCGACCCAGCCGAAGATGCCGCCTTGCGCGCTGACCATCCGCAGGCCGACGCGCTGGAACTCGGGGAAGTAGGAGCCGACGCAGTCGGCCAGCACGAGGACGTCGAAGCCCCGGTCGTTGGCCTCGCGGACCGTGGTGTGTACGCAGACCTCGGTCGTCACCCCGGTCACCACCAGGTGGGTGATGCCGGCGTCGCGGAGCAGCTGCTCGAGCCCGGTGGCGTAGAAGGCGCCCTTGCCGGGCTTGTCGATGACCGCCTCCCCGGGCAGGGGCGCCAGCTCGTCGACGATGTCGTGGCCGTACTCGCCGCGCACCAGGATCCGTCCATAGCGGCCGGGGTCACCGATGCGCTGGCTCGGGTTGCCCCGGCGGAGCTTCGCCGGTGGGCAGTCCGACAGGTCAGGCAGATGCCCTTCCCGCGTGTGCACGACGAGCAGGCCGGCCGCGCGCGCAGCCTCCAGCACGCGGGCCAGCGGGGGCACGACCCGCTGCAACTGGGTCACGTCGTTGCCCAGCGTCTCGCCGAAGCCTCCGGGCAGGAGGAAGTCGCGCTGCATGTCGATGAGCATCAGGGCGGTCGTGTCCGGGGGGAGGGCGAAGGGCTCGGGGTCGGCGGGGACGAGCACGGGCTCGGTCATGGGTGTTCCCGGAGGTCGGAGGTCGGTCAGGTGGCGTGCAGGGCGTGCGGGGTGACCAGCGGACCGTCGTCCGCCCTGTTCGCGGCTCCGGCCGGCGTCCCTGGCCGCCCGGCCGTCGCCACGATCCCCGCCGCCACCTCCAGGACCACGTCGTCGGCGAGCGCCGGGCCCAGCACCATGAGGCTGCACGGCCGGCCGTCGTCGGTCAGCCCGGCCGGTACCACCACGGCGCACAGGTCGAGCAGGTTGCCCGCGTGGGTGTAGAGCCCCAGCCGGGTGTTGGTGTCGATCGGGTCGGCCAGCACCTCGGCGATGGTCAGGGTGGTGGGGACGGTGGGCAGGACCACCACGTCGACGCCGTCCCAGAGCTGAGCAACCTCGGCGCGCAGCTCCTGCAGCCGGTGCTGGGCGCGGAAGGTGTCGACCGCGGTGTAGCGCCGGCCGCCGGCGAGCACGGTCGCGACGACGGGGTGCACCGAGTCGGGGTGGGTGCTCAGAAAGTCGTCGAACTCCACGAGGCGTTCAGCGACCCAGGGCCCGTGGTAGAGCAGTTCGCCGGCCTGCAGGAAGGGGGCGAGGGGCACCTCGACCACCTGTCCGGTCGGCAGGAGCGCGGCCCGGGCGGCGAGGTGCGCCCGGCGCATCGGGCCGTCGTCGTCGAACGGCAGCTCCGCGCCCGGCGGCAGCCCGATCCGCGGCCGGCCCACCCGCCGCCGTTCCCGCGGCCGGCTCCACGGGTCTCGCGGGTCCACCGCGGCCACGACGTCGAACACCCGGCGCAGGTCGTCCACGGACCCGCCCATCAGGCTCATGCAGTCCAGCGAGCGGCAGGCGGGGACCAGCCCGACGGTGCTGAGCAGCCCGCGGGACGGTTTCAGCCCGACGATGCCGTTCAGGGCGGCCGGAACCCGGCCGGACCCGGCCGTGTCGGTGGCCACGGCGAACGGCACCTGACCGGTGGCCACCGCCAGCGCGGAGCCGGAGCTGGAGCCACCGGAGATGAGGTCCGGGCCGTAGACGCTGGAGGGGATGCCATAGGGGGAGCGGGTGCCGTTGAGTCCGGTGGCGAACTGGTCGAGGTTGGTCTTCCCGACGAACACCGCGCCGGCGTCCAGCAGGCGGGTGACCACCGGAGCTGTCTCCGCCGCGACGGAGGCGTAGTCGGGGCAGGCGCACGTGGTCGGGAGGCCCGCGATGTCGATGCTGTCCTTGACCGCGAACGGGATGCCGTACAGCGGGAGCGTGCGCCCGCCCGGGTCGGCCTCGAGCTCGGCGGCCCGGGCCCGCAGGTCCGCCCGGCCGACCGTGCTGATCCAGATGCCGTCCGCCCCGGCGGCGGACACCCGGTCGGCGACCGTGTCGACCAGCGCGGTGGGGGTGGTGCGCCCAGTGCGGAGCGCGTCGAGGAGCTCGGCGATCGACGGACCGGGATGCGGGCCGGCGGGCTCGGACAGCATGCTGTCGATTGTCGACAGTTAGGTGTTACGGCGGCGCCCCCGACGGTGTTACAGCTGTGTGCCGGACGAGAGGGGGAGGTAGGTCAGCTCGCCGTGGTGGTCCAGGGCGTCGAGCACCGTGGCGAGGTCGTCGGACTCCAGGGCGGCGACCAGTGCGGAGTGCCGGCCCAGCCCCGCGTCCGGTGACTGCACGAGGGTCTCCCGCCGCAGGTTGACCGCCATGGGGAGCTGCAGCTTCAGCAACACCGGCGCCAGCGTCAGCTCCAGCTGCCGGTTGCCGGCCAGGCCGACGACCGCAGCGTGGAAGGCCCGGTGCGCGTCGTCCTTCGCGAGCTGGTCGCCGCGCAGCTCGGCGGCCTGCATGTCGGCCAGCCGGGCGCGCACGTCGGTGAGCGGGTCCCGGTCGTCCTCCCGCTTCAACGGCAGGGCGCTGGCCACGGCGTACCGCTCCAGCACGTGACGGACCTCGAACAGCTGGCGGATGTCGGTGGGCGACCAACTCGACACCCGGACCCCCCGGCGCGGCAGGTGCTCGACCAGCCCCTGCTGGGTCAGCAGTCGCAGCGCCTCCCGCAGCGGGGCCCGGCTGATGCCGTAGCGCAGCCGGAGCTGGTCCTCGACGATGCGGTCCCCCGGGGCCAGGGCGCCGGACAGGATCTCCGCGCGGAGCCGGTCGGTGGCCAGCTCGACCAGGCTGGGCTGCTCGATGTTGCCGGCGCCGTCCCGGACCTGCGCGGGCTCGTCGGGGCGGACCTCGTCGACCTGCACGCGGCCTCCCGTCAGTCACACCCCGGACCGGTCGGGTGACCGCCGTGCCTGCCGAGTGTAGGGAGGAGGCCCCCGCAGGACCTCGGGGCGGACGGTCGGCCGCCCCGGGCCGGCACGGCCTCAGTGACCGGGGTCGAGCTGACCCACGGCGTCCAGCAGCACCCGGAAGCCGGCCAGCCGCTCGCGGCGGGCCGGTGGTCCGGCGGCGGCCCAGGCGTCCAGGGCGCACTCGGGGTCCTCCGCGCGGTGCCCGCACCCGGGGGGACAGTCCAGCGCCGCCTCGGCCAGGTCGGAGGAGGCCGCGAGCACGTCGTCGGCGGTCACGTGCGCCAGCCCGAAGGACCGGATGCCGGGGGTGTCGATGATCTGACCGCCGCCGGGCAGGTCCAGCAGCACCGCCGAGGAGGAGGTGTGCCGGCCCTTGCCGATCTTGCTCACGTCCCCGGTGGCCCGGGAGGCGTCGGGGACGAGCCGGTTCACCAGGGTCGACTTGCCGACCCCGGAGTGCCCGATGAGCACGCTGGTGCGCCCGGCCAGCCGGGCGGCGACGTCGTCGACCGGGGTGTCCCGGGACACCACCACGGCGTCGACCTCCAGCCCGGCGTAGCGCCGCAGCAGGTCCCGGGGACTGCCCAGGTCGCCCTTGGTGAACACCAGCAGCGGGCTGAGCCCCCCGGCGTAGGCGGCGACCAGGCAGCGGTCCAGGAAACCGACACTGGGCTCGGGGTCGGTGACGGCGCTGACCACTGCGAGCTGGTCGGCGTTGGCGACCACCACCCGCTCGGTCGGGTCGGCGTCGTCGGCCGAGCGGCGCAGGTTGGTCACCCGCTCGGCGATGGTCACGATCCGGGCCAGGGTGTCGGTCTGCCCGCTGACGTCACCGACCACCCGCACCGAGTCACCGACGACCACCCCGTGCTTGCCCAGCTCCCGTGCGCGCATCGCCGTCACCCGGACCGGGGCGCCGTCGGGTCCATCGACGCGCACGGTCATCCGGCCGCGGTCCACCGCCACGACCACCCCGGGAACGGCCGCGTCGTGCGCCGGGCGCTGCCGGGTCCGTGGCC
The DNA here is from genome assembly GCA_025965775.1 of Modestobacter sp. Taxonomy (GTDB): domain Bacteria; phylum Actinomycetota; class Actinomycetes; order Mycobacteriales; family Geodermatophilaceae; genus Modestobacter. The sequence continues at coordinate 6,937 of JAOPWG010000390.1, forward strand.
GCGACCCGTGTCGGGACGCCCGGACGCGGACGTCGTCCTCGTCCGACCGGCTGTCCATCCGGCGGCTCACCGTCGGCTCACCGGCCCACGACCGTCGGCCGGCCCAGCAGCCCGGCCCACCGGTCGGCGAAGTCCGGCAGCGTCTTGCCCACCGCACCCGGGTCGGCGGCCTCGACCCCCTCGATGGCCAGCCCCAGGACGGCGGCGGTCATCACCATCCGGTGGTCGGCGTAGGAGTCCAGCCGGGCGGGGCGGCGCGGGCCGGGAGTGATGACCAGTCCGTCGGGGAGCTGCTCGACCCTGGCGCCGACCGCGGTGAGGACCTCGTCCAGGGCCTGGAGCCGGTCGGTCTCGTGCCCGCGGAGGTGGGCGATGCCGGTCAGCCGGGACGGCCCGTCGGCCAGCGCGCACAGCGCCGCGAGCACCGGGGTCAGCTCGCCGACCGCG
>JAOPWG010000398.1 GCA_025965775.1 Modestobacter sp.
CTGGCCCGGCAGGTCGCCGGCAGCGACGCCGCGGGCGGGCTCGGTCAGACGGCCAGCGTGCTGGGCGCCGCGGTCATCGCCGTCCCGCTGGCCCGGGTCAGCGACCGCTCCGGACGGCGGGCGGGCCTGGCGCTCGGCTACGGGATCGCGGTGGCCGGCGCGCTGCTGGTCGTCGCGGCCGCCGCGGTGTCCTCGCTGACCGCGCTGCTGGCCGGCCTGTTCCTGTTCGGTGCGGCGACGACGAGCGGTCTGCAGGCCCGGTACGCCGCGGCGGACCTCGCCGAGCCGGCGCACCGCGGTCGGGCGCTGTCGCTGGTCGTGTGGGCCACGACGGTCGGGTCCGTGCTCGGGCCGAACCTCGCCGGGCCGGCCGACGACCTGGGCCGGGCGCTGGGGCTGCCGGCGCTGGGCGGTGCGTTCCTGCTGCCGGTCGTGGTGTTCGGCGTCGTCGCGGCCGGCGCCCTGCTGCTGCTCCGCCCCGACCCGTTGCTGCTGGCCCGGCGGCTGGCCACGGGGGCGGGACCGGCGCAGCCACCGCCGAGGTCGGGCGCGGGGGTGGCGCTGCGCGCGGTGTGGGCGGTGCCGGGCGGGCGGCTGGGGCTGAGCGCCGTCGTCGTCTCGCACGCGGTGATGGTCGGCCTGATGGTCATGACGCCGGTGCACATGGGTGCCGGCCACGCCGGCGCAGAGGGGACGACGCTGCGGGTCATCGGCCTGGTGATCAGCGCCCACGTGGCCGGGATGTACCTGTTCTCACCGGTGGTGGGATGGCTGGCCGACCGGGCCGGCCGGTCAGCCACGGTGGCCACCGGGGGGTTGCTGCTCCTACTGGCCAGCCTGGTCGCCGGGACGGCACCGCCCGGCGCGGCCACCCAGCTGGGCATCGGACTGTTCCTGCTGGGCCTTGGCTGGTCCTGCGGCCTGGTGGCCGGCTCGACGATGGTGACCGAGTCCGTCCCGGCCGTCCTGCGGCCGACCGCCCAGGGCGCCACCGACCTGCTCATGGGCCTGGGCGCCGCGGTCGCCGGGGCGGTCGGCGGTCCGCTGCTCGCCGTCGGCGGGTTCGGCCTGGTGGCGGTGGCCGCCGCGGTGCTGGTGCTCCCGCTGGGCGTTGTGTGGGCCGGCAGCCGGCGGCACGGGCAGCCGGCCGGAGCCCACTGAGCCGTGACCGGCGACTGCGCGCCGGAGGTGCGGCCGGGCTCGGTACCGTCGTGCCGTGCGCCTGCAGGAGTTCTGGTCCCGGATGCACGAGCAGTTCGGCTCCATGCGAGCCGAGAGCGTTGCGCGGGACCACGTCCTCGCCGCGATCGGGGGCCGGACGGCGGTCGAGGCCATCGAGGCCGGTGTCCCGGTGCGCAAGGTCTGGCTGGCCATCTGCGAGGAGTACGACGTCCCGCCGAAGAAGCGCTGAGCGCCCTCCGGCGGGACGCCGGACGGGTCAGCGGGCGAGTACGTCCCGGACGTGGTTCGCCAGCGTCGTGGTGGGCCGGCCGATCAGCGTCGACAGTGCCGAGCTGCCGGTGTCGAGGGCGCCCTGGCCGATCGACCGGTCGATGGCGGCCACGAAGCCGGCCACGTCCTCGGGCACGCCGTGGGCCGCCAGGGCGCGGGCGTGCTCCTCCGCGGACAGGTCCCGGTAGGTGACCTTCCGGCCGGACTGCTCGGCCACGACGGACGCCAGCTCGGCGAGCGTGAACGCCGAGTCCCCGCCGAGCTCTAGCACGCCCGGCTGCGGCTGGTCGACGGTGAGGACGGCGACCGCGCCGGCCGCGAAGTCGGCACGTGATGCCGCCGCGATGCGCCCGTTCCCCGCGCTGCCGATCACCTCTCCGGTGGCCGCTGCCTGGCCGATCGCCTGGTCGTAGTTCTCCAGGTACCAGTTGTTGCGCAGGACGACGGCGGGGATGCCCGAGTCGCCGAGGAGCCGCTCGGTGGCCAGGTGCTCGGGCGCCAGGGGCAGCGACGTGTCGTCGGCCCTGGGCGCGCTGGTGTAGACCAGCAGCTCGACGCCGGCCGACTGCGCGGCCCGCAGGACGTTGCCGTGCTGGGCGACCCGCCGGCCGACCTCGCTGCCGGAGATCAGCAGGACGCGGTCGGCGTCCCGGAGTGCGGCCTGCAGCGCCGCCGGGTCGCTGTAGTCGGCCTGGCGCACCTGGACGCCGCGGTCGGCGAGGTCGCTGGCCTTCTGAGGGTCGCGGACGACGGCGACGACCTCTCCGGCCGGGACGCCGGCCTCCAGCAGACCGGTGACGACGAGCCGGCCCAGCTGACCGGTTGCTCCGGTGACGGCGATCATGGATCCTCCTGTTGGTGCTTCCTCGGATGTGGGCACTTACTATTCGTGCAGTGCCTGCTTGAAGGGACGGTACACTGCGAGCGGGAGCTGAGGAGAGGGGTGGCCGGTGTCGGGCTCGGCGGACGATCAGGTCGGCGGCTCGAGGGACGCTGCGACCGCAACGGCGGCTGTCGGTGCGGCTTCAGCGGCGACCGGCGACCCGGTCGACGAACTGGTCGCCGACGTCTTCCGGCGGGCGTGCACCTCGCGCGAGGTGCTGGAGCACGTGACCGGCAAGTGGTCGCTGCTGGCGCTGTCGGCGCTGGCGGAGTGCCCGCACCGCTTCGGTGAGCTGCGCCGCCGGATCGAGGGGGTCAGCGAGCGGATGCTGGCCCAGAGCCTGCAGACCCTGGAGCGGGACGGCTGGGTGCATCGCGAGGTCCGCTCGGCGATCCCGCCGCACGTGGAGTACCGGCTCACCGATCTCGGCGCCGAGCTGGTGCCGCACCTGCTCGGTCTCATCGAGTTCGTCGAGGGTCGGATGCCTGCCGTGCTCACGGCCCGGTCAGGGGCGGGGGTCGGGGCGATGCGGGCCGCGAGCGATGGGACGTCGCGGCCCTGAGGGTGCCGGCCCCCCGAGTCACCCGGCGTGTCGCTGGAATCGAACACCTGTTCGGTCTACCGTGACGTCCACAGGCACGCGGCCCGTCCACAGATGCGCTCGGTCGGTCGAAAGTGTCAGACCCCCGCCCTAGCGTCGGCGACGACCCGCTCCCCGCGACACCGAAGGTGGCCACCATGGCAACGCTCGACCGCGACAAGGCCCTCGACATGGCCCTCGCCCAGATCGACAAGCAGTTCGGCAAGGGC
>JAOPWG010000413.1 GCA_025965775.1 Modestobacter sp.
CGATGACCTCGACCTTCTCCAGCGACAGCTGCAGCTTGGCCGCGATCGCCGCGCGCACCGACGTCGACGCCTGGGTGCTGGTGTAGACCCGCAGCGCCCGGTCGTCGGCGTCCCAGCGGGCGTGCACGCCCTTGCCCTCCATCGGCATGGCGGCGCTGCGCTCGAAGTACTGGGTGAACGAGAGGGTGTGCGCCGACGCCGCCAGGGCCGGTCCGACGTCCCCGGTCTCCTGGTGGTGCCGGGCCGCGACGTTGTCCGGCACGTCCTCGTGGACGGCGTGGGTCGCCTTGCGCGCCGCGTCCACCCCGACGATGACCGGCAGTTCCTCGTAGGTGACCGAGATCAGCGCGGCGGCGTCCTCGGCGAGGTACCGGTCGGTGGCGACGACCATGACGATGGCCTCGCCGACGTGCTGGACGACGTCCTTGGCCAGCGGGTACCCGGTGCGCGGGTGCGTCAGCTGCGGGTGCGGGATGAGCACCGGCAGCGGCTCGGCCATCGGGCCGGTGAGGTCCTCGTAGGTGTAGATGGCCAGCAGCCCGTCGACGTCCAGTGCGTCGGTGACGTCGATGTCGACGATCCGGGCGTGCGCGTACGGGCTGCGGACGAACGCCGCGGCGTGGGCGTCGGCGCCGATGTCGTCGAGGTAGCGGCCCTGGCCGGTGATCAGCCGGGCGTCCTCCCGCCGGCGGACCGGCTCACCGAACAGCTTGGTGGTCATCGGATGCCCTCCCCGCGGGCTTTCGGTACCGAAAGCCCGCTCATCGGGTCGCCTCGGCGCGCATGGTCTCGGCCGCGTGCCGGCACGCCTTCTTGATGTTGGCGTAGCCGGTGCAGCGGCACAGGTTGCCGCCGACCATCTCCTCGACCTCCTCGTCGGTGATCTCCACCGACGCGTCGCGGGCGTCCAGGCCGGCGGCGATCGTGGTCAGGAAGCCCGGCGTGCAGAACCCGCACTGCAGCGCGTGGCACTCCCGGAACGACTCCTGGATCGGGTGCAGCACCTGCCCGCCCCGGTGGTCGGGGCGGGAGAGCCCCTCGACCGTGGTCACCGACTGCCCGTCGACCTGCACGGCGAGCACCAGGCACGAGCGCACCGGCTGGCCCTCGATGAGCACCGTGCACGAGCCGCAGACGCCGTGCTCGCAGCCGACGTGGGTGCCGGTCAGCCCGAGGTCGTGGCGCAGCGCGTCGGACAGCAGCCGGCGCACCGGCACGGTGGCTTCACGTGGAACACCGTTCACGGTCACCGTGATGGTGCGTTCCAGGTCGACGGTCACGAGGCCTCCAACGCGCGAGCAACGGCTTCCGCGCCCGCGTCGGCGAGCGTGCGTTCGGTCAGGGTGGCGACCAGCAGCCGCCGGTAGTCCGCACTGGCGTGCAGATCGCCGTCCGGGTCGACCAGCCCGCGCGCGAGCGCCCCGGCGCCGGCCCAGTCCGCGCCGGCGACCGACTGCCCGGCCACCGCCTCGGTGAGGTCGTGCACCTCGGGCACCAGGCCGACCGAGAGGTAGGCGGCGCGGGCCGCGGTCACCCGCAGGTCGTCGTCCACGGTCACGACGACGCCGGCGCCGCACACGGCGTAGTCGCCCTTACGTCGGGCGACCTCGGCGAACGCGGTGCCCGAGCGGGCGGCCAGCGCCGGGAAGAAGGCGTCGAGGACGACCGCCGGACCGTGCACCGAGGTCTCCAGCGGGCCGACGAAGAAATCCCGCCAGCCGACGATCCGCAGACCTCCCGGCGTGGCCACGGTGACCGAGCCGTCGGTCAGGGCGAGCACCGAGGTCATCTCGCCGGAGGGGTCGGCGTGCGCGATGGAACCGACCGTCGTCCCGCGGTTGCGGATGGCCGGGTGGGCGACGTTCGCCGTCGCCCGGCCCAGCAGGGGCTGCACACCGGCGGCCCCGGCCGAGGCCAGCAGCGCGGCGTGCCGCACCAGGGCCCCGACCCGGACGCCGTCCTGCCCGGCCTGGATGCGGTCCAGGCCGGGCAGTCGGTTGATGTCCACCAGCGTGGTGGGCGCGGCCAGGCGCATCGACAGCAGCGGCAGCAGCGACTGCCCACCGGCGAGCACCTTGGCGCCCTCACCCTCGGCAGTGAGGACGTCGAGTGCCTCGTCGACCGTGGTCGGGTCGGCGTAGGCGAAGGGAGCGGGCTTCACTGCGTGCGGGTCACCCCCGAGGTCTGCGCCATCGTGTCGACCGTGGACGGGTCGGAGCCACCCACCGGAGTGCCCTGGACCGTGTGCCCACCGGTGGCGCCCAGGGCGGGGCCGGTGCCGTCGGCGAAGCCGTGCTCGCCGAGCAGGGCGGCCTTCATGTCCGCCGGCGCCAGCGCGCGGGCCAGATGCCAGCCGACGACGGTGACGATCGAGCCCAGCGAGATGCCGCCGAGGGAGAACTCGTCGCTGAAGACCAGCTGCACGTTGCCGATGCCGATGATGATCCCGGCCGCGAGCGGGACCAGGTTGATCGGGTTGGCGAAGTCGACCCGGTTCTCCTTCCAGATCTTGGCGCCGAGCAGGCCGATCATCCCGTAGAGGACGACGGTGATCCCGCCCAGCACCCCGCCGGGGACGGCGTTGACCAGGGCGCCGAACTTCGGGCACAGCCCCAGCAGCAGGGCCACCAGGGCGGCGACGTAGTAGGCGGCGGTGGAGTAGACGCGGGTCGCGGCCATCACGCCGATGTTCTCGGCGTAGGTCGTGGTGGGGGATCCGCCGACCGAGCTGGCGATGACCGTGCCGAGGCCGTCGGCGAACAGCGCGCGGCCCATCACCGGGTCGAGGTCACGCTTGGTCATCGCGCCCACGGCCTTGACGTGCCCGGCGTTCTCGGCGATGAGCGCGATGACCGCCGGCAGCACCAGCAGCGAGAAGTTGACCGAGAAGTGCGGCGTGGTGATGCCGGGGAGCCCGATCCAGTCGGCGGAGCCCACGGCGCCGAGGTCGACCCGGTTGTGGGTGGTGGCCTCCGTGGCGCCGCCGAGGACCGAGGTGATCGGGCCCGCCGTGGCGTCCAGCAGCCAGGAGAGCAGGAAGCCGAAGACCAGCCCCAGCAGGATGGAGATGCGGGCCCAGAAGCCGCGCAGCAACAACGACGCGACGATGACGAAGGCCATGGTGGCCAGGGCGACCCACTGGTCCTGCGGCCAGTACACACCGGCCACGACCGGGGCCAGGTTGAAGCCGATCAGCATGACGACCGCGCCGGTGACCGCCGGGGGCAGGAGCGCGTTGACCGAGCGCGCGCCCAGCGCCTGCACGAGCAGGCCGACCAGGGCCAGGACGACGCCGGAGACCAGGATCGACCCCACGACGTCACCCGAGTCGCCGCCGTTGGCGCGGATGGCCACCACGCCGCCGACGAACGCGGCGCTGGTGCCCAGGTAGCTGGGCACCTTCCCCTGCACGACGAGCAGGAAGACGATCGTCGCTATCCCGCTCATCATGATCGCGAGGTTCGCGTCCAGGCCCATGATCAGCGGGAAGACGAACGTCGCCCCGAACATGGCGACCACGTGCTGCGCGCCGATGCCGATCGTGCGCGGCCAGGACAGCCGTTCGTCGGGCGCCACCGCCTCTCCGACGGGCGGGGTCTTGCCGTCCCCGTAGAGCTTCCAGCCGAACGCCATCAGGTCCTCC
>JAOPWG010000469.1 GCA_025965775.1 Modestobacter sp.
GGCACGTGGTCGTCGACGAGGCCCAGGAGCTCTCGGCGATGGCCTGGCGGCTGCTGGTGCGCAAGTGCCCGACCCGCTCGATGACCGTCGTCGGCGACCTCGCCCAGACCGGCAGCCTGGCCGGCGCCACCGACTGGGGCGACGTGCTCAAGCCGCACGTCGGTCACCAGTGGCGGCTGGCCGAGCTGACGGTGAACTACCGCACCCCGGCCGAGATCATGGCGGTGGCCGCCGACGTGCTGGCCGCCGGCGAGGCGACCACGACCGCACCGCGGTCGGTGCGCAGCACCGGGGTGCTCCCGACCGCCGAGCGGGTCGCCGGGAGCGACCTGCTCCCGCGCACCGCGCAGCTGACCGTGGACCTCGCGGCCCAGGGCGGCACCGTCGTCGTCCTCGTCCCGCGCAGCCGGCTGGCCGACGCCGTCGCCCATCTGCGGGAGACGCTGCCCGGGGTCTCCTCCGGGAGCGCGGCGGACTCCTCGGCCGGCCCCGTCGTCCTGCTGCCCGAGCAGGCCAAGGGCCTGGAGTTCGACTCGGTGCTGCTGGTCGATCCGCAGGCGGTCCTCGACGAGGGGGTCCGCGGGCACAGCGATCTCTACGTGGCGCTCACCCGGGCGACCCAGCGGCTTGCCGTCCTGCACCCCGGGGAGCTGCCCGCCGAGCTGCACCGGTTGACTCCCGCCGGCCGGCCGTGACCGTCCGGAGCCGCGGGGTCAGCCGGCCCGGGTGAGGGCGAGCAGTGCGATGTCGTCGGCGCGGTGGGTGCCGGCGAGGTCGGCCAGCAGCCGGTCGACCAGCTCGTCGGGGTCCGCGGTCGTCGTCCGGACCGCCGAGGCGGCCAGCCGCGCCAGCCCCATGTCGATGTCGGTGGACCGGTTCTCCACCAGCCCGTCGGTGAAGAGCACCAGCGTCGCGCCGGGCGGCAGCACGCCGGTCCACTCCGGCGCCGGCGCCGGTGCCGGCGGCGCCCCGAGCATCCGGCTGGGCTGCACGGGCAGGTACTCCGCCCGTCCTCCGGCGACCAGCAGCGGCGGCGGGTGGCCGGCCGAGGCCACCCGCAGCCGGCCCGAGGACAGGTCCAGGGTCGCGAACAGCGCGGTCGCCATCCGCTGCAGGCCGAGCAGCGGCCAGCTGGCCTGCAGCCGGTCGATGACCGCGCTGGGCGCCGGGCTCTCCACGAGCAGCGCGCGGTAGACGCTGCGCAGCTGGCCCATGGTGGCCGCGGCGGTGATGTCGTGGCCCACCACGTCACCGACGGCGATGGCCACCTGTCCACCGGGCAGCGGCGCGACGTCGTAGAAGTCGCCGCCGACCTCGACCCCGCGGGTCGCCGCCAGGTATCGGACGGCGACGGCGACGCCGGGCACGTCCGGTGGGGGCGGCGGGAGCAGGTTGGCCTGCAGCGTGTGCGAGGTCCGCGTCTCGAACTCGTACCGCTGCGCCTTGGCCATCACCAGCGACAGCTGGGCGGCCAGCTGCTCGGCGACCTCGACGTCGGCGGCGCTGAAGGGGCCGCGGCGGCGGTCCGCGGTGAGCGTGACCACGCCGAGCGCGCGCCCCTCCGCCACCAACGGGACGGCCACGATGCTGGCCGGCTCCAGGCCGCGGACGGCCCGCAGCTCGCGCTCGTCACGGACCGTTGCGGCCAGCCACTCGTCGGCGACCGCCGGGAACCACTGCGTGCGCCGCTCGGCCAGCGCGCGCCGCGCCGGGTAGGGCAGGTCGCGGGCCGGCGGGGCCCACTCCCGGAGCTCGTCGACCAGGTGCTGCCGGGCCGGGTCGCCGTGCCGGGCCGCCACCCGGCGTGCCCCGTGCTCGGTGACCAGGTCGACCAGGCAGACGTCGGCGAGCTCGGTGACGGCCAGGCCGGCGAGCCGTTCCACCATCTCCAGCACCTCGGTGGCGCCGGCCAGGAGCCGCGCCGCGTCCAGCAGGAACGCCGACCGCTCGGCCTGCCGGGCGGTCTCCTCGTGCAGCCGGGCCCGCTCCAGCGCCTGGCCGGCCTGGCGGCCCAGGGTCCACAGCAGATCGACGTCCGGCCCGGACAGGTCCCCGGCGGCCGGCTCGTCGAGGTCGATCAGGCCACCATCGGCCGCGGGACCGCGGGTCAGCACCAGCACGCCGAGGGACCGGCTGGCCGCCGACACCGGGACGACGACGAGCGAGTGCAGCCCCGCCGCCTCCATCGCCGCGGCCAGCGTCGGGCGCTGCGCGGTCAGCCGGTCCCCGGCGCTCACGATCCGCAGCCCCTCGGCCAGTTCCAGGGCGACCCGGCCGCCGGCCGCCGTGGCCAGCTCGGCCAGCACCGCCCCGGGGACCCCGTCGCTGCGCGCGACCACGAGGGTGGGGTCGGCGGCGTCCCGGCCGGCTCCGGTGCCGCCGGTCACCAGCCACAGCGCGGCGCCGCGGGCCCGCAACGCCGACCGCGCCTGCTCCACGACGACCGTGGCGACGTCCTGGACGGTGGTGGCACGGGCCAGCTCGAACACCACCTGCTGCAGCGTGTGGGAGCGCGCCTCGGACTCCTCCGCGGCCCGGCGCGCCGCCAGGATCTCCCGCTCGTACCGGCGGCGGGCGGTCGCCTCGAACAGTGTGGCCCGCACCATGAGCGGTGCCCCGTCGGCATCGCGCACCTCGACGGCGTTGACCAGGCACGGCAGCAGCGACCCGTCCACCCGGACGACGTCCAGGGCCACCTCGCGGACCGCTCCCTGCATGCGCAGCAGCGGCGCCAGGTGGGTGTCGTGGAAGACCTGCCCACCGACGCTGAGCAGGTCGCGCAGCCGCGTGTGCAGCAACTGCTCGGGCGTGCGGCCGGTCCAGGCGCAGAACGTCCGGTTGACCTTGACGATCCTGCCGTCGGGCAGCGTCGACAGGTAGCCGCACGGCGCGTTCTCGTAGAGGTCGGCCGGGTCGTCCTCGAGCAGTTGGTCCAGCTGTGCCCGGACGTCGCTGCTGGAACGCCGGTCCCCGGTGACCATCGGCGGGCCGGCTACAGGAACGCCCGGATCGCCGCGGTGGTCTCCTCCGGGGCGCTCAGGTTCGGGCAGTGGCCGGTCGCGGCCAGCTGGGTGAAGACGCTCCCCGGGACGTGCTCGTGCACGTAGCGGCCGGCCGACTCCGGCGCGATCACGTCGTCGGTGCACTGCAGCACCAGCGTCGGGACCGAGACGTGTTGCAGGTCCGCGCGGTTGTCGGACAGGAAGCTGACCCGGGCGAACTGGCGGGCCACCTCGGGGACGGTGCGGCAGAAGCTGTTGGTCAGCTCGGCGGCCAGCTCCGGCCGGTCCGGGTTGCCCATGATCACCGGCGCCATGGCGGCCGACCAGCCCAGGTGGTTGGCGTCCAGGTTGTCCAGCAGCTCCTGGATCTGCTGCCGGGAGAACCCGCCGGCGTAGTCGCCGTCATCGACGTAGCGGGCACTCGGGCCGACCATCACCAGGGCACCGATCAGGCCGGGTGCCTGCAGATGGGCCAGCACCCCGATCATCGCGCTCACCGAGTGGCCGACGACGACGGCGTCGGAGAGCTCCAGGTCGCGCAGGAGCTCCACCAGGTCCGCGGCGTAGCCGCGCAGCGAGTCGTACTTCACCGGGTCGTAGGCGGACAGGTCGGAGTGGCCGAAGCCGACGTGGTCGAAGGTCACGACCCGGTGGTCGACCTCGAAGTCCGGCGCCACGAAGCGCCACATGTTCTGGTCGCACCCGTACCCGTGCGCGAAGACGATGGGCCGCCCGTCGGGCACACCACTCACACGGACGTCGTTCCGTGTGCTCACGTCCATACCCGCGAACCTACGCGACGTGGCGGACGCGGGACCACTGCCCGACGCGGGCAACGGAGTGCCGGTCAGCCGGGTCGCGCCCCCGCCCGGCAGCAGCCGGTCCGCGGCCCGGCCGGTGCCGGGCGGCCGGCGGCCGACCGGGAGGATGGCGGCATGGGCATCCCTCCGCTGGGCCTGCTGCTGGACGTGGACGGCCCGATCGCCAGCCCGCTGACCCGCACCATCGCGCAGCCGGGCATCGTGGCCGACCTGCGCACGCTCCTGGCCGCCGGCGTCCCGGTGGTGTTCAACACCGGCCGGTCGGCCGCGTTCCTGCGCGAGCAGGTCGTGGCGCCGCTGCTGGCCGCCGGGCTGCCGGCCGGCACACGGCTGCACGCGGTCTGCGAGAAGGGCGCCGTCTGGGCGACCGTGGGCCCCGACGGGCTGGGCACGGTGCACGTCGACGGCACGCTCGCCGTCCCACCGGCGTGCGCCGAGGTCGCGGGCACGCTGGTCGCCGAGCGCTACGGGGCCACGATGTCCATCGACACGACCAAGCGCTCGATGGTCACGGCCGAGGCCCGGACCGACGTCCCGCCGGCCGAGTACGCCCGTGCCCGGGCCGGGTTCGACGCCGACCTGGTCGCCGGTCTCGCCGCGCGGGGACTGGGCGTCCGGCTCGGCGACCGGGTCGTCCCCGATGCGGCCGGGCGGTGTCCGTGGCGGGTGGATCCCTCGGTCATCGCCACCGACGTCGAGTCCGTCGACGTCGGCAAGGACCTCGGCGCGCGTCGTGCGCTGGAGCTGCTGGCCGCCGACGGTCCGCTCCCCCGGCGGTGGCACACCGTCGGGGACTCCGCGACCGACTACCGGATGGCCGATCAGCTGCACGCGCTGGGCCACCTGGTCACCCACGTCGACGTCCGGCCGGCCGGCGCGCTGCCGGCGATGCCCTATCCGGTGCTCAGCGACCCGTCGGTGCACGACGACGTCGCCGGCGCCGCGCACCTGAGGGCGCTGGCCCGGCACCTGGGCTGACCGGGGGCGGGGCCGCGTCTCCCGGGCCGCGAGGTCGCCGGCGCGCCCGTCAGTGGCGGGACGTTCCGCAATCGGTGCAGCGCTTGCGGGGCGCGCGGTTGCCGCTCCGGCAGTTCTCGCAGATCCAGATCGACCGTTCGATGGTGCGCATCGTTGACCCTCCTCCAGCCGGGGGACCCGGCGCTCGTACTGGGCTCGGGAACGCCTCTCCCTGCGCCGTCCTCGACGCTAGGTGCGCTCGATGACAGGCAGGTATCGGTTGCGGAACGACTGGGCGCGCCGGTGGAGGTGGCGGCGGCGGATCAGCCGAGCGAGCCGCACCCGCCGGCGCCGCACGCGCAGCCGCCGCAGCCGGCGGCCGGCGTGGGAGCCG
>JAOPWG010000476.1 GCA_025965775.1 Modestobacter sp.
GGGTTGGCCGACCAGGTGGGGTCGCTCGAGGTGGGCAAGCGGGCCGACGTCGTGGTGCTCGACATGTCCAACCTGTGCGTCACGCCGCTGCACGCGGCGGTGTCGTCACTGGTCTACAGCCAGCGCGGGGACGAGGTCGAGCGGGTCTACGTGGACGGCCGGCTCGTGGTGGACGGCGGGGTGCTGGTGAGCGTCGACGAGGCCGACGTCCGCGCACGTTCCGCCGCCGCGGCGACCGGGCTGGCCGCCCGGGCCGGCACGGACCGCTTCGCGCGCCGGGAGTGGAGATCGCTCGTGGGTGCCTGACAGCTCGTGGACGCCGGGCCGACTCCTGCAGATCCCAGCCCGGCGTCCACGAGCGAGCGTCGCGGACGGGGCCACGTCGACCAGCACGTCGACCAGGGAGCTCCGGACGGAGCGGGGTGCCCGCTGTTCCGGGGACGGTCAGAGCAGACGACGTTCACCAGGGGCATCTGTGCGGACCGGCATGGCTCGAGCGTCTGCTGCATGTAGATAGGTGAGGAACAGGAAGATCGCGAACATGCCGATCGCCGCCAGCGCGATCGCCGGGTAGGCGCCGCCCCGCCGCCGGTCGACCAGCGGCAGGCCACCGCCCGCTTCGCGGATCGCACCATCCGGACTTCATCGGCGTCCTGGTCGAGCGACATGCCGCCCGCTTCCGGCCCGTCCGCTGGTGTCGCCCGCAAACGGCACCGTTCATCTGCACCGGCGGCGGTTGATGCCGCGACGACCGCCCCGCCTCAGGGCGACCCCTGTGGGATGCGGTTTTCCTCCTGCGTGTGCCCGGCTCGGAAGTAGCGTTGTGACGTCCGTGCGGAGTGGTGAGACGAAACAGCCGATCCGCAGGGTTCGGAAGGGGCGTCCACATGAAGATCGTCGTGGATCTCACGCGGTGCCAGGGATACGCGCAGTGCGCCTTCGCCGCGCCGGATGTGTTCACCATGCGGGGGGACGAGGCGCTGCTCTACCACCCGGATCCGGACGACACGGAGCGGGCAAGGATCGTGCGGGCCGCGGCGGCCTGCCCGGTCCAGGCCATCCTCCTCGAGCGGGAGGGCGCCGGGCAGCGGCAACCAGGGGCCGGGGCGCAAGGGGCCGGCCCGGGCCCTGATGAGGCGCTCAAGCGCACCGGCCGGATCGTCATCGTCGGGGCTTCCCTGGGTGGGCTGCGGGCCGGTCTGATGCTGCGCCGGGAGGGCTTCACCGGCTCGCTGACCGTGATCGGGGACGAGCCCTACCCCCCGTACGACCGGCCGCCGCTGTCCAAGCAGGTCCTGGTCGGCCAGGTTCCGGGGCGGCGGACCACATTGCCCCGCCGCGACGAGGTCGACGCGCAGTGGCGGCTCGGAGTCGCGGCCACGGGTCTCGACCTCACCGGCAAGCAGGTGCGCCTGGCCGACGGCGAGCAGGTCGGGTTCGACCGGTTGCTCATCGCCACCGGGGTGCGTGCACGCCCGTGGCCGAACGAGGCAGAGGCCGGTCTCGACGGGCTGTTCGCGCTGCGCACCCCGGTCGACGCTGACGGCTTTCAGCAGCGGCTTGCGGCCGGACCCGGCCTGGTGCTTGTCATCGGTGCCGGGTTCACCGGCTCCGAGGTCGCCTCGGCGTGCCGCGAGCTGGACGTCCCGGTGACGGTGGTCGAGCGGGGGGCGGCCCCGCTGGTCGGTGCACTGGGTGCGGTGATCGGCGGCATCGCGGCACAGCTGCAGCGCGACAACGGGGTCGACCTGCGGTGCGGCGTTCAGGTGGAGGCGCTGGAAGGCGATGGGAGCGGGCGCCTGCGGCGAGCCCGCCTGTCCGACGGCAGCACCCTGGACGTCGACGTGGCGGTGGCCGCACTCGGCAGCATCCGCAACGTCGAGTGGCTGGAAGGCTCGGGGCTGGCCGCAGGGGAATGGGGCGTGGCCTGCGACGCGGGCTGCCGCGCCTTCGACATCAACGGCGTCGTCACCGACGACGTGTTCGTCGCAGGCGACGTCGCCCGCTTCCCCCACCCGCTCTACGACTACCAGTTCCTCGCCCTCGAGCACTGGGGCAACGCGGTCACCCAGGCCGGAGTCGCCGCGCACAACATGGTCAGCGCCCAGGGCGAGCGCTGGCCGCACCTGGCGCTACCGGAGTTCTGGTCCACCCAGTTCGGCACCGAGATCAAGTCCGTCGGCGTCCCGACCCACGCCGACCAGGTCGTCATCGCCCAGGGATCGGTACCCGATCGCCGGTTCGTCGCCGCCTACGGCTACCGCGGGCGCATCACCGCGGCGGTCGCCTTCAACCAGTCCAAGTGGCTGGAGTTCTACGCGGCGTTGATCAACCGGGCGGCGCCGTTCCCGCCCTCCTTCCGCACCGTGGACCAGCCCTCCGACGGGCACCCGGTCGCCGCCGAGGTCCCCGACCGGCCCACCCCTGAGGCCACCGTCGTGGTCACAGGCCACCGACCCAGCGAACGGCGGGCCACGTTCGTCGGCAAGACGTACCTGTGACCCTGTCCGGGTCACCGCACGTACCGATCACCGAGTCGCGGGAGGCGCCCCCACCATGACCGACATCAGCACGGCGCCCAGCAGCGTCTGGCAGCAGATCCTCGACCACTCCTCCCGCGCCGACCCGTACCCGCTCTACGCCGAGCTGCGCAAGACACCCGTTGTGCGGGCGGAGGACGGGAGCTATGTCGTGAGCACCTACCGGGAGATCGTCACCCTGCTCCACGACCCGCGACTCAGCTCGAACCCGCGCAACATCCCCGAGCTGACCGACGCGCTGGCGCAGGCGCCCGACGGGGGCCCTCCTCCGCTGCCGCCCAACGTCATCCAGACCGACCCGCCCGAGCACGACCGGATCCGGCGCCTGCTGACGTGGAACTTCGGGCCGCCACACTGCCCCGGTCGTGTCGACAGCATGCTCCCCACCATGGCCGAGATCGTGACGAGCGAGATCGACGAGCTGGCAGTGGACGAGCGGTCGGGCACGACCAGGTTCGACATCGTCGACGACTTCGCCTACCCGTTCCCGGTCACGGTGATCTGTCGGCTGCTCGGCGTGCCCCGCGAGGACGAGCCGCGATTCCAGGCGCTGTCCGACGCGTTGATCACCGCCGGCGAGCCGACCTCCGGAGGGATCGTGGAGCGGCGGCGCCGAGCTGACATCGCCCTCGCCGACCTCGGGCAGTACTTCACCGGACTACTGGATGCGCGCCGCGGCGAACCGGGCGACGACCTGCTCTCCGAGCTACTCAGCGGCGACGGCCCGGAGACCCCGCTGACACGCGAGGAGGTGCTGAGCAACGCGGCGCTGCTGCTCGTCGCCGGCCACGAGACGACCGTCAACCTCATCACCAACGGCATGCTCACCCTCCTGCGGCACCCCCGGGTGCTCGACCGGCTGCGCCGCGGCGACGAACCCGACCTGGTCGTCCGGGTGGTCGAGGAACTCCTGCGCTACGAACCACCGGTGCAGTTCCTGCAGAACCGGAACGCCCTGGACGACATCGAGGTCGCCGGCACCACCATCCCGAAGGGGACGCCGGTCACCCTCGTGCTGGCCGCCGGCAGCCGCGACCCGGACGTCGTCCCGGACCCCGACCGCTTCGATCCCGACCGCGAGCACAACGAGCACATGGGCTTCGGCGGGGGCGTCCACTACTGCTTCGGGGCCCCGCTGGCCCGTCCCGAGACGCAGATCGCCCTCACCGAGCTCGCGCGCCGGCTCGAGAACCCCCGCCTCATCGACGACCCACCGCCCTACCGCTCGAATCCGTTCCTACGCGGCCCCCGCCACCTCCTCGTCGCGATCGATGGCGTCAACCCTGCGCACCGACGCCCATCGTGACCATGCGCCGTAGGCACCGGAGCGCACGTGGCCGGGCACCGACACCCCTGGGAAGCCAACGGCGAGCCGCGAAGGCGCCAGGGACTGCCGTCGGACCCGTCCGGGTCGCCACCACGCTGTACGGATCAGAACCACCGACTGATGGGCGAGGTACGACCATCAGCGCCCGCCCGCACATGCAGCCGATCCGTGCAGGCTCACACTCGACCGCAACGCCACCATCGACACCACGCACAGGCCGGTGTAAGTTCTCCGGCTCTAGCTCTGCACCGAGACGCACGGATTGCGGCTCTTGGCTTGGAAGAGCAGGCGAACCGGCGCCGTCGGTCCTCGAACGATGGGGGCGCCCGGAATGACGGTTCGAGAGCACTTCTTTCACCCGGTCGGGCGGGGAGCCGTCTTCATCACTCATCGGAACGCACGGCCGAAGGTCGATGAATCGGCGTACGTGGCACCGACCGCCGTCCTCTGCGGGGACGTCACCATCGGCGAGCACAGCCGGATCCTCTTCGGTGCGGTGATCACCGCCGAAGGGGGCCCGGTCACCATCGGTGCCAACTGCATCGTCATGGAGAACGCCGTCGTGCGAGGGGTTCCGCGCCACCCGGTCCAGATGGGGGACAACGTGCTGATCGGTCCGCACGCCCACCTGACCGGATGCGTGATCGACGGTGACGCGCGCATCGCCACCGGCGTGGTGCTGTACAACGGCGCACACCTCGGGCGCGGTGCCGAGATCGAGTTCGGCGCGGTCGTCCACGTGAACACCCATGTCCCCGCCGGAACCGCGGTGCCGATGGGCTGGTTCGCCGGGGGTGACCCTGCCGAACTCGTCCCGCCGAACGACTGGGACCGGATTCGCGCCCTCATGGGCCCTCTGGACTACCCCGGCACGGTCTTCGGGGTGAGTCCGACGGAGGGCGAATCAGCGATGCCGGACGTCGCCCGCCGCTACGCCCGCGCTCTGGCGCTGCACCGGTACGACGACATCTTCGACCCGAAGAAGGGATGACGCCGCACGCCAACGATGCGGTACCGATTCGCTGCCCCCGACATTCCCGTCGAGGCCCCGCGCGCCGCTCGTCGGGGAGTGGCGGCCTGCAGCTCGACCCCACGGCAGGATCGTTCCGCCCGCCGTCCACGAACCGGGGTCTGAGCACGACGTGCTGACCAACCTCGAGGACCACCCACGGCGGTCGACCCAGACGTGATGATCAAGCAGCGCCGTCGTGCCGGCCTGGGTCCGCAACGCTGGACGCCCTCGGCCTCCCCAGCGTGGCATCGTTGCGGTCAGGACGGGGGTCACGCCGCCACGGTGTCAGTGCTTGCTGCTGACCAGTCCGGCGATGAGGTTGATCGTCGCGCCCAGGATGACCGTGCCGAACAGGTACGCGAGGAGCGCCTGCCGCAACGCGGTCGCCCGGATGGCCGGTGTCTCGAGGTCGGTGTCGGACACCTGGAACGTCATCCCGATGGTGAACGCGAGATAGGCGAAGTCCAGATAGCGCGGCGGCAGGTCCTTCTGGTTGAAGTCGATGCCACCCGGTTTCCCCTCGTGGTAGAGCCGCGCGTACTTCAGGGCGAACAGGGTGTGTACCGCGAACCAGGACAGCGCGACGCTGAGCACGCCCAGGGCGATGAGCAGATCCTGGCTGTTGCCCGTCGCCGAACTGGCCTGGATCAGCACGAACCCGACCGCGGCCAGGCTCGCCACGGCGGCGACCAGGACGATGAGGTCGGTCTCGGTGCGCCTCGGGTCCTCGCGGGTGGCGTGTTCTGCCGTGGCGGCGGGGCCCATCGACGCCATGGTCGCCCAGACCCACCCGGAGAACACCAGGGCCGCGACGTCCCAGCCGGCCAGCGGCGCATACGCCCACGCCCCGAGCCGGCCGACGACGACCGCTGCCAACACGCCCGCGACCACCATCACGGCCAGGCGCAGCCGGGAGCTCACCGCGCGCCACCGTGATGTGCTGCGGCGCCGCTGTGGCGGCTGCGACCTGTTGCTGTGGACCATCCCGGCAGTGAAACATCTGCCGCTGGCAGGACGCCGGTCGGCCGGCGCCGTCGTCCCCGGGTCCGCATGCCTCGCCCGGGCTGCTCCGGTCCGGGTGGCGCGCAGCCCCGAGGGCCCTACCGTGGGCGCGTGCCGGAGACCGTCGCCGCTCGCCTGGCCCCGCTGCTGAGCCAGCTGCTGGGCGTCGCCCTGCCGTACCGCCTGCGCGGGTGGGACGGCAGTGAGATCGGCCCCCCGGACGCTGCTGCGACCATCACGCTCCGTTCGCGCCGCGCGCTGCGGACGCTGCTGTGGCAGCCCGACGAGCTGGGGCTGGCGCGGGCCTACGTGGCCGGGGACCTCGACATCGAGGGCGATCTCCACGCCGTGCTCGAGTCCCCGGACCTGGTGGCGCAGCTCGCCGGCAACGAGGGCCTCACGCTGACCCCCGCCCAGCAGCTGCGCGCCCTGGGGACGCTGGTGCGCCTCGGCGCGGTGGGCCGGCGGCCCGCGCTGCCCCCGGAGGAGCTGGTCACGCCCCGCCGGGCGCGCCGGCAGCGCCACGACCAGCAGTCCGATGCGGCGGCGATCAGCCACCACTACGACGTCGGCAACGACTTCTACCGGCTGGTGCTCGGCCCGTCGATGGTCTACTCCTGCGCCTACTGGGTGCAGGAGCCCACGGCTGACGTCGGTCTGGACGAGGCCCAGCGGGAGAAGCTGGACCTCGTCTGCCGCAAGCTCGCGCTCCGGCCCGGCCAGCGACTGCTGGACGTGGGCTGCGGGTGGGGCGGTCTGGTGCTGCACGCCGCTCGCGAGTACGACGTGCAGGCCACCGGCGTAACCCTCTCCTCAGAGCAGGCCGAATTCGCCCGCGCGCGGGTCGCCGAGGCGGGATTGGGCCACCGGGTGGAGATCCGGCAGCAGGACTACCGCGCCGTGGACGACGGGCCCTACGACGCCATCGCCTCGGTGGGGATGGCCGAGCACGTGGGAGCACGCCAACTGGCGGTCTACGCGGCGGCGTTGCAGGCGCTGCTCGTGCCGGGCGGCCGGCTCCTCCACCACGCGATCGCCTCGCGGGCCGAACCGACGGACGTCACCGAACCGCCACGGTCGTCGTTCATCGACCGCTACGTCTTCCCGGACGGCGAACTCGAACCGCTCGGTTCGACGATCACCGCCCTGGACCGGGCGGGCTTCGAGGTGCGCGACGTGGAGAACCTGCGCGAGCACTACGCCCGGACGTTGCGCGCGTGGGTGTCGCGGCTGGAGCAGCACTGGGACGACGCCGTGGCGCTCACCTCCGAAGGGCGCGCGCGGGTGTGGCGGCTCTACATGGTCGCCTCGGCGCTGGCGTTCCGGTTCGGCGAGATCACCGTGAACCAGACCCTCGCCGTCGCGCGGACCGCGGAGGGGCGCAGCGGGATGCCCCTCACCCGGGACGCCCTGCTGCCACGCGCCGTCCAGGGACGGCGTCCCCGCGACCCGTGACCGGACGAAGGACCGACGTCAGCCGGCCGCGCCGAAGCCCGCGGCCCGGGCCCGCTCCTCGACCGTCGCCACCGCCGTCCGCAGATCGCCCAGGTGCCGCTCCACCGCGGTCCGCACCGGCATGGCCGGGCGCAGCCAGGTGAGGTTGATGCAGCCGGCCACCCGCCCGTCCAGCCGCACCGGCATCGCGATCGACTCCCGCCCGTCGTCGACCTCCGAGCGCGGCCGGTCGTGGTCGCCCCCGAAGTCCGGTGCCCGCACGCTGTAGCCGCGCCGCCGTGTCTCGGCGAGCATCCGCTCCACCGCGGCGTCGTCCACGACCAGCCGGTGGGCCGGCAGCGCCTTGTGCCGCAGCCGGGCCAGCACCGCCTCCCGCTCCTGCTCGGGGCAGAACGCCAGGTACGCCCGCCCGGACGCCGACCCCAGCATGTTCACCCGGAACCCGTGCGGCCGCGGCGGCAACCCGTCGAAGTACGTCCGGGAGCTGTTTGTCTCCAGGGTCTCCATGTAGTCCAGCCGCGGCACCGAGAACACCGAGGGCCACTGGACCCGCCGGGACAGCTCCTCGAGCACCGGTGAGGCGATCTCGGCCAGCCACGCCCCGTCGTCCAGCTCCACCCGGCGCTGCTGGGTGTGGCTGGGCAGAAAGGCACCGTCGACCATCCGCTGCCAGACCAGCCCCTGCTGGTAGGCGGTGTACAGGATCCGGGTCAGCGTCGGTTTGGGGATCCCGGTGGCCAGGTGCAGGTCGTGCAGGCTGGCCGCGCGCATCTCCCGCAGCACGCCCAGCACCTGCAGGCCGCGGGCCAGCGCGGCCACCGGCTTGACCCGGTACTCCCGCATGACGCCCTCCTCCGCCGGCAGCTCTCGCGCTGCCGACCAGCGCAGACGAGTGTTGCCGATCACCGTCGTGCCGCACCAGGCCCCCGGCAGCCGCCCCCGGCCGGTGCGTGCCCGCCCGGGTCGCGGGGTAGGTCCTGACCCGGCAGGCGACGGGCCATCGACCGGAGGCGACGCCGTGTCCACCTCGGAGTCCACTGCACCGGACACGCGGGAGCCGCCGGAGGCACGCCCACCGGGCGACCGCGGATCGGCCGGCCCCCGGCCCGGGGTCGCTCCCGGGCCCGTGGCGCCCGCCGACCCCGGGTGGCCGACCCGGCGCATCTTCGGTGCCGCATTCACCGCCGGGGTCGCCCTCGTGATGGCCGACACGCTGCTCCGGGCGATCGGCGGCGTCGCGGGCGAACTCATCCTGATCGTCCTGGCCCTGGTCTTCGCGCTCGGCCTGGATCCGATGGTGTCCTGGCTGGGACGCCACGGCTGGCGGCGGTCATGGGGCGTCGCGGCCGTCACGATCGGCTTCCTGCTGATCGTGGTCGGAGTCTTCGCGGTGATCATCCCGCCCATCGTCAGGCAGGTGGAACAGCTGTCCCGCGCCCTTCCGGGCCTGCTGCAGCAGCTGCAGGACCGGAGCAGCACGCTGGGCCGGCTCAACGCCCGCTACCACCTCCTCGACAGCCTGAAGGCGCAGTTCTCCGCAGGCGCCGGCGGCCTCCCCCTGAACGGCGTCCTGAACGTCGGTCTCGCGGTCTTCGGCACGTTGACGGCGGCGGTGACCGTCCTGGTGCTCACCGTCTACTTCCTCGCCAACCTGCCGACCATCCGCCGCGTCGCGTACCACATGTTTCCCGGCAGCCGCCGGGACCGGGCGCGCGAACTCGGTGACGAGATCAGCGCCCGCGTCGGCGGCTACGTGCTGGGCAATCTGCTCACGTCGGCCATCGCCGGCCTCGGCACCTTCCTGTTCCTGGAGATCGTGCACGTGCCCTATGCCGCGGCCCTCGGCGTGCTGGTCGCCGTCCTCGACCTCATCCCGGTCGTAGGCTCGACCATCGGAGGGATCCTGGTGACGCTGGTCGCGCTCTCGGTCTCCACCACGGTCGCCATCGCCAGCCTCGTCTTCTACGTCGCCTACCGGCTGCTCGAGGACTACCTGCTCGTCCCACGCGTCATGAACCGGGCCGTGGACGTGCCGCCGGTGCTCACGATCGTCGCGCTGATCATCGGCGGGGCGCTCCTGGGCATCGTCGGGGCCTTCCTGGCCATCCCGGCCGCCGCGGCCGTGCAACTGGTCGTCACCCGGGTGGTCTGGGCACGGCTGGACTCGGCCTGAACCGTCCGACCTCCGAGGCACCCCCGGAGACGCGGCGACACCGTCCCCGGCCAGCAGCTTTTCGCACCGTGAAATCCGCGCAGAACAGTGTTGCCGATCACACTCGGGCTGCACCAGGGTCTGCGCATGCCACCAGCGGCCACGACCGGCCCGACCCTGCGGGGACGCGAGGTGCGGGAGGGCGACCTGCTCTGGACGCCGTCGCCCGAGCGGGTCGAGGGCACCCGGCTCACCGCGTTCACCCGATGGGCCGCACAGCGCACCGGGCGCACCTTCGCCGACTACGCGCAGCTCTGGGAGTGGTCGACCACCGAGCTCGAGGAGTTCTGGCAGGCGATCTGGGACTGGTTCGACGTCCGTTCCTCCGTGCCGCACACCGCCGTCCTGAAGGCCCGCACCATGCCCGGCGCCGTCTGGTTCCCCGGCGCCCGGCTGAACTGGGCCGAGCACGTCCTGCGCTCCGAGCGCACCGGGGAACCGGCGCTGCTGTTCCTGAGCGAGCGCGAGCCGCTGCGCGAGCTGCCCTGGGAGCAGTTCACCCGCGACGTCCGGGTGCTGGCCACCTACCTCCGCGAGCACGGCGTCCGCCCCGGCGACCGGGTGGCTGCCTACCTGCCCAACGTCCCGGAGGCCATGGTCGGTCTGGTCGCCGCCGCCAGCGTGGGCGCCACCTGGGCCAGCGTCTCCCCCGACTTCGGCGCCCGCGGCGCGCTCGACCGCTTCGGCCAGCTCGAACCCGTCGTCCTCATCGCCACCGACTCCTACCGCTACGGCGGCCGGGACTTCGACCGCAGCGCGGAACTCGCGGGGCTGGTCGCCGGGCTGCCCGGCCTGCGCGAGGTGATCACGCTGACCGGGATCGAGGGGACGACGGCGTGGGCCGAGGTACTGGCCGGCCCCGACGTCCCGGCCGACGGGTTCGCCTGCGAGCAGGTCCCGTTCGACCACCCGCTGTGGGTGCTGTTCTCCTCCGGGACGACGGGCCTGCCCAAGGCTCTCGTGCACGGCCACGGCGGCATCCTGCTCGAGCAGCTGAAGACCCAGTCGCTGCTGATGGACCTGCGCGCCGGCGACCGGGCGTTCTTCTTCACCACCACCGGCTGGATGATGTGGAACTTCCTCGCCAGCATGCTGACCCACGGGGTCGTGCCGGTGCTCTACGACGGCAACCCGGCCCATCCCGACGCCGACGTGCTCTGGCGGGCCGCCCAGGACAGCCGGGCACGGTTCTTCGGCGCCAGCCCGACGTTCGTGGAGGTGATGCAGCAGGCCGGCGTCGTCCCCCGCGAGCGCTTCGACCTCGCCGCGCTCGAGGCGGTCATGCCGGCCGGCTCGCCGGTGTCCCCCGCCGTCACCGCCTGGTTCTACGACGCCGTCTCCGCCGACGTGTGGGTCGCCACCGGCAGCGGGGGCACCGACTGCTGCACCGGCTTCGTCGGCGGGGTGCCGACCCTGCCGGTGCGGGCCGGGGAGATCCAGGCCCGGTCCCTGGGCGTGGCCGCGCAGGCCTGGGACGACGAGGGCCGCAGCATCACCGGCCAGGTGGGGGAACTGGTCATCACCCAGCCGATGCCCTCGATGCCGGTGCGGCTGTGGGGCGACGACGACGGATCCCGCTACCGGGCCAGCTACTTCGACCGCTGGCCCGGGGTGTGGCGGCACGGCGACTTCTTCCGGGTCAACGGGCGCGGCGGCTGCTTCGTGCTGGGCCGCTCCGACGCCACCCTCAACCGGCAGGGCGTGCGGATCGGCACCGCGGAGGTGTACCGGGTCGTCGAGGACCTCCCCGAGGTGCTGACCTCGCTGGTGGTCGACCTCGACCTGTCCGGGGGCCGGTTCTTCATGCCGCTGTTCGTCGTCCTCGCCCCCGGCGCCGAGCTCACCGCCGAGCTCGAGGCGACCATCCGCCGCCGGCTGCGGGAGGAGTACTCCCCCCGGCACGTGCCCGACGCGATCGTCGCGGTCGGTGCGATCCCGCTGACCCGCAGCGGCAAGAAGATGGAGGTCCCGGTCCGCCGGCTGCTGCTGGGCGCCCGGGCCGCGGACGTCGCCGACCCCAGCGCCATGGCCGACCCGGCCGCGCTGGACGAGCTCGTCGAGTACGCCCGCACGCACCGCGACCCGTTCCTCAGCTGACCCACCCCCACCCTCCGAGGAGACCCATGAGCCAGCCAGCCGGCGAGCGATCGTTCCCGCTCCCGTCGCAGATCGCCGACGTCCCCGGTGCCGAGGGGTGGCAGGCGATGTACCCCTACTTCTCCCGCTTCCAGCCCGAGGACGACCAGCGGTTCTGGTTCTACAACTCGATGCACTTCCCCGAGGTGGTCCCGGCCTTCGACGGCATCACCTCGGAGATCCCCTACACCGCGATCGGCGCCAACACCGCCCGGCTGTTCTCCTTCCCGACCACCCTGGGCATCGACTACCGGATCATCAACGGCCGCGTCTACATCACCGCCAACCCGGTGACCGACCCCGCGCAGGTCGAGGACCGGCTGGCCCACTTCCAGGAGCGGGCGGGCTACTACTACGCCAACTGGGACCGGCTCTACGCCGGCTGGCAGCAGCGCATCGAGGCCCTGATCGCCGACATCGAGGCGGTCGAGGTGCCCGAGCTGGACGACCTCGACGACCTGTCCGTGGTGACCGGGGCGCGGGGGTTCGCCTCCAACCACCTGGTCCGGGAGAACTACCACCGCTGCATCGACCTGTACTCGAAGATGTGGCACCACCACACCGAGTTCCTGATGCTCGGCTACGGCGCCTACGTCGTCTTCTTCGAGTTCTGCAAGCAGGCCTTCCCGGAGATGGGAGACCAGATGGTCGCCCGCATGGTCGCCGGGATGGACGTGACCATGTACCGGCCGGACGACGAGCTGAAGAAGCTGGCCCGCCTCGCCGTGGAGCACGATCTCGCCGACCTCTTCGTGGAGGGCAACGACCCGGAGAAGGTGCTGGCGGCCCTCACCGAGCGCGGCGCCGGCGGCGCGGCGTGGCTGGCCGCTTTCACCGACGCCAAGGACCCCTGGTTCAACGTCTCGATCGGCGACGGCTTCTACCACCACCACCTGTCGTGGGCCGACGACCTGACCGTGCCGTTCGCCGCCCTGCCGCGCTACGTCGAGCAGGTCCGGGCCGGGGAGGACCTCACCCGGCCCACGGAGAAGCTGGCCGCCGAGCGCGACCGCATCGCCGGTGAGTACCGGGCGCTGCTGGACACCGATGAGGAGCAGGCCGCCTTCGACCAGATGCTCGGCGTCTGCCGGATGGTGTTCCCCTACATCGAGTCGCACAAGTTCTACTGCGAGCACTGGTTCACCACCCGCTTCTTCCAGAAGATCCGCGCCTTCGGTCAGTTGCTGGCCGACCGCGGGGTGCTCACCGCGGCCGAGGACGTCTTCCACCTGCGGCACCTGGAGGTCGAGGACGCCCTCGCCGACGTGATGGTCGCGTGGGCGTCGGGCGGCACGGAGCTGGGCGCCCGGCACTGGCAGCCGATCATCGCCGAGCGCAAGCGGATCGTGGAGGCGCTGTCGACCTGGTCCCCGCCCCCGGCGCTCGGCGCGGTCCCCGAGGCGCTCAACGACCCCGCGGTGAAGATGCTCTGGGGCATCACCCAGGACACCATCGAGACCTGGCTGGGCAGCGAGGACGACGACGGGTCGACGGTGCGCGGGTACGCCGCCTCCCCCGGGGTCGTCGAGGGTGTCGCGCGGGTGCTGCTGAACGTCAACGACATCGGCCAGATCCGGGAGGGCGAGGTCCTGGTCTGCCCGGTGACCGCACCCAGCTGGGGCCCGGTGTTCGGCAAGATCGCCGCGGCCGTCTCCGACATCGGCGGGACCATGTCGCACGCCGCGATCGTGGCCCGCGAGTACGGCATGCCCGCCGTCGTCGGCACCGGGACGGCGACGTCCCGGATCCGCACCGGCGACCGCGTCCGGGTCGACGGCGACCGCGGCGTCGTCACGGTCCTGGGCTGAGCGGCGTGGGGACGACGATGACCTCCACCCGGCCGGTCGTGCGCTTCGCCGAGATCGGCATCGCGGACGTGTCCGTCGCCGGCGGCAAGGGCGCCAGTCTGGGTGAGCTGCTGCGCGCCGGCATCCGCGTGCCCGACGGGTTCGTGGTGACGACGGCGGCCTTCCGGACAGCGGTCGAGCACCTCGACCCGGCCGGTGAGCTGGCCGCCCGGGTCGCCGCGCTCGACCCGGCCGACGCCGCCGCGGTGGCCGCGACCACCCGGGAGGTCCGGGACCGGGTCCTGGCGGCGCCGCTGCCGGACTCCGTGGTCGACGCGGTCCGCGCCGGCTACGACCAGCTGTGCGGCGACTGCGGTCGGACGGGGCTGCCGGTCGCCGTCCGCTCCAGCGCCACCAGCGAGGACAGCGCAGAGGCCAGCTTCGCCGGCCTGCAGGACACCTACCTGTGGGTCCGCGGGGGCGAGGAGGTGCTGGACCAGGTGCGCCGTTGCTGGGCCAGCCTCTACAGCGTCGAGTCGGTGACCTACCGGCTGCGCCGCCACATCCCCGAGGACGACCTCGCGATGGCCGTCGTGGTCCAGCGGATGGTCGACTCGCGGACCTCGGGGGTGATGTTCACCCGCAGCCCGCTCACCGGGGACAAGTCGGTGGTCTGCGTGGACGCCAGCTGGGGGCTGGGTTCGGCGGTGGTCAGCGGCGACGTCACGCCCGACTCCTACGTGGTCAGCAAGGTGACCGGCGAGATCTCCCGGCGCACCGTGGCGACCAAGACCCGCTGGCACCAGCCCGACCCGGCCGGTTCCGGGGTGGTCGAGACCGACGTGCCCGCCGAGCTGCAGGACCGGCCGGCGCTGTCGGACGAGGAGATCGCCGAGCTGGTCGCGGTGGCCCGGCGGATCGAGTCCCACTACGGCATCCCCCAGGACATCGAGTGGGCGGTGTCGCAGTCGGCGCCGGCCGGGGAGAACGTGTTCCTGCTGCAGAGCCGGCCGGAGACGGTCTGGGCGGCGAAGGACCGGGCCAGGGCCGCCGTCCCCACCGCCCGGCCCTTCGACCACGTGCTCAACCTGCTGGGTGGCACGCGGCCGCCGGCGGGCGGCTGAGCCGTGGAGCTCACCCCCGACGACGTCCGCGACGTGCTGCGGGTGCTGGACACCAGCGGCCTGGACGAGCTGCACCTCGAGGTCGCCGGCCTGACCCTCACCCTGCGCCGTGCGGGCGGTGCCGGGTGGACGGCGGAGCAGCAGGTGCTGCGGCAGCCCGTGGTGGAGGGTGCGGCGGATCCGGCCGCGGCGGCAGCCCCGGCGGCAGGACCCGCACACCAGGTGGCCGAGGGACTGGTCGCCGTCCGGCCGCCGTTGCTGGGCACCTTCTACCGGGCGCCGCAGCCGGGCGCCCCGCCGTTCGTCGAGGAGGGCGCGGTGGTCGAGGAGGAGACCGTCGTCGGCATCGTCGAGACCATGAAGATGATGACGCCGGTGCACGCCGGCGTCCGCGGCACCGTGGTGGAGTTCCGGACGGGCAACGGCGAGTTCGCCGACAGCGACGCCGTCCTGCTGGTCGTGGAACCGGCATGAGGATCCGCCGGCTGCTCATCGCCAATCGCGGCGAGATCGCCGCCCGGGTGGTCCGCACCTGCTCCCGGCTGGGCATCGAGTCCGTGCTCGCCGCCTCCGACGCCGACCTGGACTCGCTGCCGGCCCGGCTCGCCGACCGGGTCGTCCGGCTGGGTGGCGCCTCCGCGTCGGCCAGCTACCTGGACCCGGCCGCCGTCGTCCGCGCCGCCCGGTCGGTGGGCGCCGACGCGGTGCACCCCGGCTACGGATTCCTGTCGGAGAACCCGTCGCTGGCCCGTGCCTGCGAGGCGGCCGGCATCGTGTTCGTCGGGCCGACACCGGCCTCGCTGGAGGCGGTCGGCGACAAGCTCACCGCCCGCGGGCACGCGCTGGCCGCCGGTCTGCCGGTCGTCCCCGGTGGTGCGGCCGCCGATCTGGCCGGCGCCCGGGCGGTGGCCGACGAGATCGGCTACCCGCTGCTGGTCAAGGCCGTCGGCGGCGGTGGCGGGCGCGGCATGAAGCGGGTGAGCGAGCCGGCCGACCTCGCGCACACGCTGGACCTCGCGACCTCGGAGGCGGCCGCCGCGTTCGGTGACCCCCGGGTCTACCTGGAGCGGTACGTGACCTCCGGCCGGCACGTCGAGGTCCAGGTGCTCGGGGACGGCGAGCGGGCGGTGGCCCTGGGCGACCGCGACTGCTCGGTCCAGCGCCGCTACCAGAAGCTGCTCGAGGAGGCGCCCGCACCGCTGCTGCCCGACGCGCTGCGCGCCGAGATGGCCGAGGCGGCGCTCTCCCTCGCCCGGCACCTGCGCTACCGCGGGCTGGGCACCGTCGAGCTGCTGGTGGACCGGGAGCGCGACACCTTCTACTTCCTGGAGATGAACGCCCGGATCCAGGTCGAGCACCCGGTCACCGAGATGGTCACCGGCCTGGACCTGGTCGCCGAACAGCTCGCCGTCGCCGAGGGGCTGCCCCTGCGGCTGCGCCAGGAGGACGTCGTCCTGACCGGGCACGCGATCGAGTGCCGGATCAACGCGGAGGACCCGGCCGCCGGCTTCCGCCCCTCCCCCGGGCGGATCGACCGGGTGGTGCTGCCGGTCGGCGACGGCATCCGGGTGGACACCCACGTCCAGGGCGGCTCGGTGGTGCCGCCGTACTACGACTCGCTGCTGGCCAAGCTGGTCGTCCACGGCCGCGACCGGGCCGACGCGCTGGCCCGGACCCGTGCGGCGCTGGCCGTGCTGCGGGTCGAGGGCGTGCCGACGACGGTCGCGGTGCACGCAGCGCTGCTGGCGGACCCCGAGTTCGCCGCCGGCGGGGTCGACACCGGCTTCGTCGCCCGGTTCCTGGCCGGGCACCCGCGCGAACTGGTCGAGGTGGGGAGCTGATGGCCGACGTCGGGCTGGTCGACGTCTCGCTGCGCGACGGGAACCAGAGCCTGTGGGGCGCGACGGGGCTGCGGACCGCGCACGTCCTGCAGGTCGCGCCGCTGCTGGAGCGGGTGGGCTTCCGGGCGCTGGACTACAGCTCGAGCACGGCCATGGGCGTCGCGGTGCGCACCCACCGGGAGGACCCGTGGGAGCGGATCCGGCTGACCCGGGCGGCGATGCCGAGGACCAAGCTGCAGTTCATCGGCACGGGGTTCCGGTTCATCTCCTGGCAGAACTCCCACCCGGAGACGATGCAACTGGTCTACGACCGGCTGGCGGTCAACGGCATCGACCGGGTCGTCGTCCTGGACCCGATGCACGACATGGACGCCGCCCGGGAGACCGCCCGCCGGTTGAAGCAGGCCGGGATCGGCGAGGTGGTCGGCGCGCTGACCTTCACCATCAGCGCCGTCCACGACGACGCGTTCTACGCCGACCTGGCCACCCGGATGGCCGCCTGCCCCGACATCGACCGGGTGTACGTGAAGGACCCGGCCGGCATCCTCACCGCGGAGCGGGCCCGCACGCTGCTCCCCCGGATCAAGGCGCAGCTGGGCACCACGGCGCTGGAACTGCACTCGCACGCCACGATCGGGCTCTCCCCCCTGACCTACTCGATCGCACCGGAGCTGGGTGTGGAGGTGGTGCAGGTCGGCTGCGGAGCGCTGGGCAACGGGTCGTCGCTGCCGGAGGCGCGGCGGACGGTGGCCAACCTGCGGGAGATGGGCCACCGGATCGACGTCGACGACCGGGCGCTCGGGCTGGCCTGCGCGTTCTTCGACCGGCTGGCCGCGGCCGAGGAGCTGCCGAGAGGGCGGCCCCAGGACTTCGACGCGGCGTTCCTGCACCACCAGATCGCCGGCGGCGTCATGACGACGACCCGGCGGCAGCTGAGCGAGATCGGCATGGAGCACCGCTTCGACGCCCTGGTCGAGGAGGTCGGGCGGGTCCGCGCCGAGCTCGGCCACCCGATCATGGTGACGCCGTTCCCCCAGATGGTCGTCTCCCAGGCGCTGTTCAACGTGATCGGCGAGCGCTACGCGACCGTGCCCGACCAGGTGATCCGCTACGTACTGGGCAGCTTCGGCCGCCCGACCGGGCAGATCGCGCCGGACGTGCAGGACCGGATCCTGGACCGCCCGCGGGCCCGGGAGCTGGCCGCCGAGCCCGACCCGCCGACGCCCGCGGAGCTGCGCCGCCGGTTCCCACCGGGGATCAGCGACGAGGAGCTGCTGCTGCGGGCGCACATGCCCGCCGAGCAGGTCGACGCCATGCTGGCCGCCGGCCCGGCACCCCGGCACTTCAACCCCGAACTCGCCCCGGTGCTCACCCTGCTGCGCGAGCTGGGCGACCGCCGGTCGGTCCACGACCTCGGCGTCACCACGCCCGGCCTGCGCCTGCAGGTGCACCGCCGTCCCGAGGAGACCGTCCATGGGTGAGCTCGACCCCGCCGCGCTGCGGAGGCTGTGCGACGTGCGCGGCGTCGTCCTGGACATGGACGGGACGCTCGTGCTCGGCGACCGCAACAACACCGGCCTGAACCCGCTGCCCGGTGCGGCCGACCTGCTGGCGACCCTGGTGGATCGCGGGCTGCCGTTCCGGGTGTTCACCAACGGCACGACGCGGACGCCGGAGCAGTACGCCGCCGCGTTGCAGAAGATCGGCTTCCCGGTGCCCGACGACGGGGTGCTCACCCCGATCAGCTCGGCGGTCGACGTGCTGCGTGGCCGCGGGCACCGGCGGGTGATGGTGCTCGGCGGGACGGCGATGACCGAGCCGCTGGAGGCCGCCGGGTTCGAGGTGGTGCCCCCGCTGCGCGGGACCACGGCCGACGCGGTACTGGTCGGCTGGTTCCGGCAGGAGCTGACCTTCGAGGCGCTGGAGGCGGCCTGCGACGCCGTGTTCGGCGGCGCGGAGTTCTACAGCGCCTCCCAGTCGCTGTTCTTCGCCACCGCGGAGGGCCGGTCGCTGGGCACGTCCCGGGCGATCAGCGCGGTGGTCCGGGACGTCACCGGCTGCCAGGTCGACGTCGTCGGCAAGCCGTCGCTGCAGGCCCTGAAGACGGCGGCGCACGCGCTGGGGGTGGCGCCCGCGGAGCTGATGGTGGTCGGTGACGACCCGGAGCTGGAGGTGCCGATGGCGCACCGCGGCGGGGCGCTGGCAGTTGCCGTGCACACCGGCATCGGGCACGCGGAGTCCTTCACCGACCAGCCGGTCGACGTCCGGCCGCACCTGGACCTGCCCGACGTCGGCGCCCTCGCCGAGCTGCTACGGACGGGATGAGGGCGCCCTGCCGTCGCGGAAGGCCGCTCGAGCCGCACGCCGGTCAGGGCACGCCGAGCGTCAGCGCCGCCAGCCAGCCGTCGGGCGCCGCCGCCAGCCGCAACAGCGCGGTGTCGGAGTAGAACGCGTCCCGGTCGTTGCGGGTGTCCCGGCCCGGGTGCTGCCGGTAGGGGTCGGCACCGCCGTACACGGCATCGGAGACGGCGTCGTCGAAGAACAGCTGCGTGGTGAGCACGGTGGTCTCCGCGAGGTGCACCTTCAGGTGCAGGTGCGCGGTCCGGGTCGGGTACCAGCCGGGGTAGACGGTGC